>JBATIF010000211.1:0-7715 GCA_049667605.1 Gammaproteobacteria bacterium | reverse complement strand
CACGGCGGAGAGCAGCGCGCTGAAGTCGTCGTCCGCCTCCCCGTAGGCACCCGGCACCCAGATGTGCACGCCAAGGCCGCCGGTCTTGATGACGAAGCCGGCCGCCAGCAGGCTGAACACCAGGCCGATGGCATCGCCCGTGCCGCCAAGTGCGGCCAGCTCGAAACTGCCGGTGGCTGCATAGGCGATCGCGAAACCGGCGAGGATGCAGTAGGCCGCACCGAGCGAGAACAGCAGGTAGGTCAGCGACGGCCTGACACCGTTGCGGCCGAGGGTGATCAGCAGGTAGGAACTCAGCGTCATCAGTTCCCAGCTGAAAAAGAACGCCAGGCTGGTTTGTGCGCGCAGCAGCGTCGCCAGTGACAGCAGCAGGATGGTCAGTAACGGGTAAAAGCCCTTGCGGGCATCGCCGCGGTACTGCGTCGCAAGGCTGACCAGGACGCCGCCGACGACCAGGATATAGCCGAAAATCCGGTTCAGGCCTTCCAGCTCCAGCGTCAGCCAGGCGCCGCCCGCGGCCCCCATCACCAGCATCAGCCGGCTCTTCAGGCGGCCCGGCAGGCCGTCCAGCAGCCACAGCGCGGCACCGGCCAGCAGCGGCAGGAACATGGCCAGGGTATCGGTCTCGAGTTGCACGGCCATGGCGTAGCCGGCGGTATACAGCAACAGGGTGGCGACGGCGACAGGTGCAATTTTCCGGGTGCTGATGGCAACGGGGGCATCGTTCTTGCCGGCCTCCAGGGCATGCGTAAACCAGCGGAACAGGTAGGCGGCCTCCAGCAGCGAGCCCAGCAGCACCACGGCAATCCAGCCACCCAGCCCGCCGCTTGCGAGTTCCATCACCAGCAGCCACTTGGCCCAGAAGCCGGGGAACGGTGGCAGGCCGACCAGTGCGGCGAGCAGGCTACCGAACAGCAGTAACAGCAGCGGTCGCCCGGCGAGCACGGACCAGTCCACGGTGGTGCGGTGGTTTACCAGGTCCGCCAGCCAGAACAGCCCGGCCTTGGCCAGCAGGTGGTTGATGAACAGCCCGCCGACGATCAGCGGCAGCTGTTCCCCGATGCCCAGCTGTGCCGTCGCGGCAAGCGCCAGCGTCAGCAGGCCCATCTGTCCGATCGAGGAGTAGCCGAGCAGGCGCCTGGCATTGTCCTGTTTCAGGCCGATCAGGTTGGAGGCGAGGAAGGTTGCACCCCCGACCACGGCGATGCTTGGCAAGAAGTTATCAAACAGTGGCAGTGTCTTGAACAGCGCGAACAAAACGCCGGCCGAAATCCCGACGGAGATCAGTGCGGTGATGCCGCCGGGTGCTGTCTCGTAGACGTCCAGTCCCCAGCCGTTGGCGGGGTAGGGTTTGAGTTCGATCAGCAGGCTGGTGAGCAGGAACAGGGTCGCGATGAAACCGATCGGGCCGCTGATCAGCTCGCGCTGTGCCACCATGCCATCGATGTTCAGCGTACCGGTCAGGTAATAGAGGAAGATCGTGCCCAGCAGGAAGAAGGCCGATGCCACCGAGGTCGCGACGATGTACTTGAAGCCGGCGGCGAGCACGGAGCCGGTGCGCTCCATGCCGATCAGGGCGTAGGTGGCGATCGAGGTGATCTCGATGAAGATGAACAGGTTGAAGAGATCGCGGGTCATCACCATGCCGTTGATGCCCATCACCATGATCAGGTAGAGCAGCAGCGCGGAGGCATGCTTGCGCAGCGCGGGCAGCCAGTGCAGCGCGCCGAGCAGCGCGATGCTGTTGACCGCAAACACGAAGCCGCCTTCATACAGGCCGAAGCGCAGGTTGATGGAAAACGGCGGCGCTATGCCTGCGGTTTCGATTTCGATGGCAGCCGCGCCGTTGATGATCGCAAGCAGGTTGATGCCGGCGATGGCGGCCATGCTCGCTAGGGCCGCGAGGAAAACCACGATGGCCGAGCTGCGGTGCGCACGGTCAAACAGCGGCACCAGGAAGCCGGCCGCGAGCGCGATTACATAGATGCCCAGCGGGTGCAACAGAACATCTGTCACCAGGGAGCCTACCATTTCGACTCCGTGAGCTCGTCGATCATCAGTGTCTTGCGTGTGCTGTAAATGCGTACCGCGAATGACAGCATCACCGCGGTGACGCCCAGGCCGATGACGATTGCGGTGAGCACCAGCGCGGACGGCACCGGGTCGACGATGCGGCTGGCGGCCTCGGCCACGGGTACGGCGTCGTTGATGATCGGTGCGGTGCCGCCGGTGACATAGCCGATGGACACCATGACCATGTGAATGCCGGTATTCAGAAGGGAAAAGCCGATGATCATGCGAATGATATTGCGCTGGGTCAGTATGCCCCACAGCCCGATCAGGAACAGTCCGAGGCCGCTGCCCAGCACGATCATTGAAATATGGATGTCGGCGAGGATACTCATACCGGTCCGCTGTCCTCCTTGCGGAAGCGGTCGAGGACCGCGCTGAGCTCGAAGCCTACCTTGAGGCCGACGAACACATAGATCAGCGGTATTGCGCCGGCGCTGAACAGGCTGCCAAAGGTGCCGAGGCCGATGATGCGGTTGTCGAGGAAGCCGCCTGCCATGGTTACGCCGAGTACGCCGATCACCACGTAACTGAAGCCGGAGAGCGACTCGGTCAGTGCGACCATCAGGCGGCTGATGTGTGATTCGGGCAGGGCCAGCAACAGGAACATGGTGCCGGAGGCGATGATGGCGCCACCCTGGAAACCGCCGCCGGGCGACAGGTGGCCATTCAGGAATACGTAGATGCCGAACAGGATGACCATCGGCAGCAGCAGTTCGGTCGCGGTTTCGACGATTTCGCTGGCGGGCTTGCGGGTGACCGCGGTTTCCTCTGCACGGTCGCCCTTCTCGAGGTCTTCGTTGTCTTTCCTGCGCCGGGTGCGTCGCAGCAGCAGGCCGACGCCGGCGGCGGAGATGAACAGCACGGTGACCTCGCCGAGGGTGTCGAGGCCGCGATAGGTGACCACCACGGCGGTCACCAGGTTGGCGGCGCCGAGTTCTGCCGGCCCCTTTTCAGCGTAGTAGCGCCCCAGTGGTGACAGCGACGTATTTTCACTGTAGTTGGACGCAATGTCGAGAAACATGACCGCCACCATGAGCAGCATCAGCGCAATGATGAGGCGCTTGATCATGCGCATGCTCCAGACGGCAGGGCCGCCTGCATCGGCCGCTTCATTTCGCTTGCTTCCGGCCGGCGTCGTTCGGGGCCGGTTCCAGCTGGTCAACCACGGTGGACTCGGTCTCGGGGGTGCCGATGGCATGCGCGGCGCGTGCCAGCGCGTGCGAGGACACCGGGTTGGTGAGCATTACGAAAAAGATCAGGATAATCAGTTTGAGGGTCCAGCCCGGGTGCAGGAAGGCCAGCCCGACGAGGATCAGGATGGTGCCCAGGGTGGTGGCCTTGGTGCCGGTCTGGATGCGGTTATAGGTGTCAGGCATGCGCAGTACACCGAGGCCTGCCGAGAACAGGAACACCGCGCCGCTGAGCAGGAACAGGCTGCCGGTCAACTCGCCCATTGATCAGTCCTCGTCCCGTGTCTTGCGAATGGCATAGAGGAAAATCATGGTCGACAGGCCCGAGCCGATCGAGGCCTCGGTCATGGCGACATCGGGTGCCGCCAGTACCACGTAGACCACGGCGGCGAACAGGCTGGCGAGGCCGGCACTGATCACGGCGCTGACCATGCTGTCGAGCTGCACGGCGAGCAGGCCGCTGATGAGGATGCCGCAACAGAGCAGCAGGGTGAGTAAGGTGATCATCATTGTTGTGAATTCCTGGGCGTCTAGATGCCTTTTTCGAGGAAACGGGCGACCGCAAGCACGCCGAGGAAACTCAACAGGCCGTAGACCAGGGCGACATCGAGGTAGATATAGCGGCCGGCGACATGCGCAAGCAAGCCGATCACCGCTATGGCGATGATGGTCAGCAGGTCAATGGCGACCACCCGGTCTACCGTGGCGGGCCCGATAACAAGACGTATAATGCCGAACACGATGCTGAAGAAGATCAGAACGAAGGTGATATTCAGGATGGTCTCAACCATAGATAACCTTCAGATATTTCTCGAAGCGCCCGGCGATTTCCTGTGTGGCCGCGACCGGGTCCGTCGCGCTGACGTTGATCCAGTGAATGAACAGCGAGTCCCCCTGCATGTCGACGACCAGTGTGCCCGGGGTCAGCGTGATGGAATTGGCCAGCGCCAGGCGGCCGATAGGCGACTCCAGGCTGGTCTTGATCTCGACGATACCGGGGTGGATGTCGATACGCGGACTGTATACATAGCGCATTACGTTGATGTTGGCCCTCACCAGTTCGTAGAGGAACACGCCCAGGTAGAGCAGGTAGTTGTAGATCACTACCGGTGTCCAGCGGATTACGCCATAGACGCGCGAAAAGGTGGCGAAGGCCAGCGCAATGGCCGCGGTGATCACCACGCCTGTGATCACGGTATCGGTGGCCAGCGTGCCGTTGGCAATCAGCCAGATAATCAGCAGGGTCAACCAGAGGTTGAGGAATTGCAGCGGCAGGTTTATGGACAGTGACTTCATGACAGCGCAAGTCTACCCTGCTGTATGTTCAAGTAAAAGTGCGCAAAGGTGATAATTTTGTTAGCGTACAGCGGGTGTCTGGAGTTGCACCCTGGAAGGGCAGGTGTGCGCCTGAATAGGGCAGCCGGACAATCCGCGTATCTTTCAAGACCCTCGTGGCGCACTGCGTAATGACAGGACTGCAAAAATGACTGCCAAAAACATCAAGTCCTACCAGGTTCGTCCCGGCAGCCGCTATCCTGCGGGCGCCACAGTCGTTGCAGGCGGTGTCAACTTTTCCATCTACAGTCGCCATGCAACACATGTCGAGCTGCTGCTGTTTGAAGGAGCGGACAGCATCGAGCCCTTCCAGATCATTCCCCTGGATGTGCGTGTGCATCGCATGTTCTTTTTCTGGAACGTGCAGGTGGATGACCTGCCGGTGGGCACCCTGTATGCCTGGCGTGTCGATGGGCCGGATGACGTGAGTGAATCCGGGTTCCGTTTTGACCGCGAGAAGATCCTGCTTGATCCCTGGGCGCGCGGTGTGACCGACAAGCTCTGGAAGCGTGCCGATGCGGCTGCACCCGGCAGCAATATGGCCAGCTCCATGCGCGGCGTGGTGCAGTCCACTGTGTATGATTGGGTGGGTGATGAACCACTGGGTTGTATTGACCCGGAAAGCACGATTATCTACGAAATGCATGTCGGTGGTTTCACCTCGCACCCGGCTTCCGGCGTCAACCAGCCTGGAACATTCCTCGGTGTTATCGAGAAAATCCCCTACCTGATGGAACTCGGTGTCACCCATGTCGAACTGCTGCCTGTCATGGCCTTTGATAAACAGGACGTACCCGGCGGCGTGGCGGATCTTGGCCTCGATAATTTCTGGGGCTACAGCACCCACAGCTATTTCAGTCCGCATCCCGGGTACTGTGTTTCGCCGCTTGCCGGGGTCCATGTTCACGAGTTCCGCGACATGGTGAAGGCGCTGCACGAGGCGGGTATAGGCATCATCCTCGACGTGGTCTTCAATCACACGGCAGAGGGCGGTGACGGCGGTCCGGTCATCAATTTCAAGGGTATCGGCAACGAGACCTTCTATCACCTGGACCCGGATGACCGCAGTATCTATCGCGATTATACCGGCTGCGGAAACACCCTCAACTGCAACCACCCGCTGGTGTCGAAGTTCATCCTCGAATGCCTGGAATACTGGGTGCGCGAAATGCATGTGGATGGCTTCCGCTTTGACCTGGCCAGCGTGCTGTCGCGCGGGGAAAATGGCGAGCCGTTATACCATGCCCCGGTGTTGTGGAATATCGAGTTTTCCAACGTGCTCGGCGAGACGCGCATTATTGCCGAGGCCTGGGACGCGGCAGGCCTTTACCAGGTCGGTGATTTTCCCGGTTTTCGCTGGGCCGAATGGAACGGGCAGTACCGGGATATCGTGCGCCGCTTCGTGCGCGGCGACAAGGGCATGCGTAGTGAGCTGGCGCAGCGTTTCACTGGCAGCAGTGACCTCTACCAGGATGATGACCGGCTGCCGATCAACAGCATCAATTTCATCACTTGCCATGACGGCTTCACCCTGTATGACATGGTGAGCTACAACAAGAAACACAATGAAGGCAACGGCGAGGAAAATCGCGATGGCAACAGCAATGTACTCAGCTGGAACTGTGGCGCTGAAGGTGAAACCAGTGACAGGAAGATCCTTGCGCTGCGCCGCAGGCAGGCAAAGAACTTCATGGCGATACTGATGCTCAGCCAGGGAATACCCATGATCAGTGCCGGCGACGAGGTGCTCCGAACACAGCATGGCAATAACAATGTCTGGTGCCAGGACAATGAACTGGGCTGGTTTGACTGGACGCTGACGGAAACCAACAGAGAGATGCTGCGCTTTACGCAGCTGATGATTGCCTTTCGCACGCGCCACCCCTGTCTGAAACACAGCCGATTCCTGAACGGACTTGAACGGGAAGGACACTCCTTTCCGGATATCAGCTGGCATGATGAACGCCTCGAGCAGCCGCTATGGGAAGACCCCGACTCGCGGGTGCTCGCCTGTACGCTGGGCGCGCTCGAGGCCTGGGAAGAAGACCTGTTCGTGATCATGAACATGGGTCCGAAAAAGCTGGTCATACCGCTGCCGCGGGTTGCCGAGGGCGACTGGCACCTGGCCATCGATACGGCCGGTAAGTCACCGCTGGATATCATCATGCCTGCCGACCAGCCGCGGCAGTCAGCACCTGCATACAGCGTGCAAGCGCGCAGCGTGGTGGTGTTTGAACGCCGCTGAGGGTTTCAGTGTATTCGGTACGCTTCGAAACAAGCGCTGCTGTTGAAATGAATTGATCTTTGTCAAGACTGGTCCTGAACGATACATGTTAGGCTTCCACTGCACGATGCCGTGAACAAAATATCAGAGGAGCCGTTATGGCGAACCCGATCAGCCAGGATCAACTTTCGAACTTTCGCAACCAGCTGAAACAGCGACAAAGCCGCTTGCGTGCCGGGTTGCAGCAGCAGAAGTCCATACCTGAACGTACAGATAGTGATTCACAGGACATAGAGCTGTCCTATGTCAGTGACCAGGAACAACAAGTGGACGAGGGGATCAACCAGCAGCATCTCCTCGAGTTGCGTGAGATCGAGGCGGCCCTGCAGCGCATGGATGCCGGTCATTATGGGGTTTGTCAGGACTGTGGCGCCCCGATCGGCATCAAGCGGCTCACCGCCTACCCGGAGGCGCGGCGCTGCATCGACTGCAAACAGGCGCTTGAGCAGGCCTCTGCGAACACTCGCAGTAATTGACCCGCTTCTATCTGCAGTAATTATTTTTTACATGGCAGCGGTTCATCCGTTGCCCTGCACCTTTCCCGTACTTTCAGCATGGCCGTGGATCGATGACAGACGCTGAACCTGTACTCAAACGCTCATTGTCCCTGACCCTGGTTAGCTTGTACGGGCTCGGTAATATACTCGGTGCAGGAATCTACGTGCTGATTGGCAAGGTGGCGGCCAGTGCCGGCCAGTATGCGCCGTTGTCTTTTCTGCTGGCATCGATACTGGCCGGCCTGACCGCATTTACCTATGCGGAACTTTCCTCGCGTTATCCTCTGAGCGCCGGTGAAGCCGTCTACATACAGGCCGGCTTCAATGTGAAGCTGC
>JBATIF010000210.1:0-2739 GCA_049667605.1 Gammaproteobacteria bacterium | reverse complement strand
CCCTGTCTGAGCTTTCGAGCGCAGCGAGATTGCGAGTTGTGCGCGGCCCCGGATTGGCGAGGAACGCAGGGGACCGGCTTTAGCCGGTGAGTGCTTCGGGGGCCCTTCTCTTTGGGTACTTTCTCTTGGGCAAGCAAGAGAAAGTACCTCGCCGTGCGCGATGTACATGGATGTACAAGTGTCGCGGGAGGCATGGATGCCGGGAGCGACCAGCGAAAGCCCGCATCCAATAAAAACCAGCGCCTGCAAGGCGCACCAAAAAACCTCGCCCGTCAGGGCAAACCCATAAAATCACCTCTCCACCGGTAATTCCGGATTGTTGCCCCAATCCGACCATGAACCGGGATAGCCTTTCAGCCGCTTGAAGCCGAGGTGTTTGAGCACCAGGTAGCTGTGGGCCGAGCGGTGGTGTGTCTGGCAATAGACGATCACTTCCCTGGCGGCGCTAACGCCAATCGATTCAAGCAGGGCATGCAGTTCTTCATCGGGTTTGAAGCGCAGGTTGCGTGCCTGGTCCATCATCTGCGTCCACTCGAGATTGACGGCGCCCGGGATGTGACCGGCGCGCTCGGCATACTTTCTCATGCCGTTGTATTCTTCCGCGCTGCGCACATCCAGCAGACAGGTGTCTTCATTGCCCAGCCGTTCCAGGATGTAACTGCTGTTTGCGCTGGGCGCGTCGTTGAAATGGGTATGGAATTGCCTTGTCACGGGCGTCGCGACTTCATCCGTATGCGCGTGGCCTTCATTGGCCCAGGCATGCAGGCCGCCGTTGAGCAGCGAGAACTGCGTGTGTCCGGCCATCTCCAGTGTCCACAGCAGGCGGGCGGCCCGGCCGCCGCCCTCGTCGTCGTAGCTGATCACGTGGGTGTGCGCGTCAATGCCGAGGGAGGAGAACAGGCCGTCGAGGATTTCGGTTCCGGGAAGCAGGCCCATCACCGGTCTGCGGCCGGCCGTAAGATGCACATAGTCGAGGTGCACGGCCCCGGGAATATGCAGCTTGCGGTAGGTGTCCGCCTTGCTCAGGTCAACAATCAGGATGTTGTCGCAACTTAATGACTTTTCGAGTATATCTGGCTCGATCAGCAGGGGCAGGTCGGCTTTGTTCATGGGTGTTCCTCGGGGATAAGTGTGGCCAGTAATTCAATCCAGTGCCGCATCGGCACGCCGCTGTGCGGCTGCATGTGCATCAGGCAGCCGATGTTGGCGGTGGCGATCTGTTCGGGCTTCCCGGCCTGTAACGCGATGAGTTTGTTATCGCGCAGACGGTTTGCCAGACCCGGCTGGAGTATGGAATAGGTGCCTGCCGAGCCGCAGCACAAATGGCCGTCGGCCAGCGCTGTCAATTCAAACCCGGCCTGTTGCAGGATTGTCTCGACGCGCCCGTCCAGGCCCTGGCCATGTTGCAGGGTGCAGGGTGAATGAAAGGCTATCCGTGTGTGCTCGTCCACGCGCCTCAGGCGGCTGGCCGGATTTTCGTTCTCGATAATCTCGCTGACATCCTTTGCCAGTGCGCTGACCCGGGATGCTTTCTCAGCATACTGCGGGTCGTCTGCCAGCAGCCGGCCATACTCCTTCACCATCGGCGCACAGCCGCTTGCCGTGATGACGATGGCCTCTGCGCCCTGTTCGATGGCGGGCCACCAGGCATCGATGTTGTTGCGCATGAAGTCTTTGGCCTCGGCGGCGGCACCGAGGTGGTGACTGACCGCGCCGCAACATCCGTCGTTGGCTGCAATCTGCGTAGTGATGCCGAGTGCATCGAGTACCTGCCGGGTGGCCGTGTTGATCTGTGGCGCCAGTAGCGGCTGTACGCAACCATCGAGCAACAGCATGCTGCGCGCATGGGTCTGTGTCGCAGTGAACTGTGCCGGATTCCGGTAGGCGGGGATGCGCTGTTTCAGCGCGGCCGGCAGCAGCGGGCGCAGCGCCTGGCCAAATCGCAGCAGTGGCCTGAAGCGTGACGGCCTTGGCAGTATGGCCCGCAGCAGCGCATGCGTGAGCCGTTCCCGCAGCGGACGTGTCAGTCCTTGCCCGACCAGTTCACGACCGGTATCGAGCAGGTGGTGATAGTCGACCCCGGAAGGGCAGGTGGTTTCGCAGGCGCGGCAGGTCAGGCAGCGGTCGAGGTGCAGCTGTGTAGAACGTGTTGGGGCGGCGCCTTCCAGCACCTGCTTGATCTGGTAGATACGTCCACGCGGGCCGTCGAGTTCGTCGCCGGTCAGCTGGTAGGTGGGGCAGGTCGCGTTGCAGAAGCCGCAATGCACGCAGGTGCGCAGGATTTCGTCGGCTTCCCGGCCGCCGGTGGTTTCCAGCAGGGCGCGTGTCAGTGTCGTTTGCATGCGTTACAGGGCCGCGTACATCCGGCCCGGGTTGAGTATCCCGGCGGGGTCGAAGCTGTGCTTGATGCGTTGGTGCAACGCCAGCAGCGCCGGCGCCAACGGCTGGAATACCCGGGCGTCACGACCGCCACCCCTGAACAGGGTAGCATGGCCGCCAACACCGGCGGCGGCCGCGCGGATCGTGTTGGCCGGCAGGTCACTGCGCAGCCAGCGTTGAGCACCGCCCCAGTCGAGCAGCCAATTGCCGTCCAGTGGCAGCGCTGCACTGGCCGGCGCGACGGACAGGCGCCACAACGGCATGTCTCCGGCAAAGAAATCAAGCCGCTGTTCGCGCAGGTCTTCCCAGAAGGTCTCAGCCGCGGCCAGCACCTCGCCGCCAAGGGTGTCGGCCGCGGCC
>JBATIF010000209.1:0-4389 GCA_049667605.1 Gammaproteobacteria bacterium | reverse complement strand
GTGCGCGTGCAATCGAAAACCTCTGCTATGTCATTGCACCGGACCAGGGCGGCTTTCACCTCAGTGGTCGCGAGACCTATGGACATAGCATGATCGTTGACCCCTGGGGTACGGTGCTGAACAGCCTGGGGCGGGGGCCGGGTGTTGTCTGTGCCGACTTGGAACTTGGACGCCTGAAAAGCGCACGGCGTAATTTTCCCGTTCATCAGCATCGTCGCCTGCAGTGTGTGAATAATGTCTCAGTCCTGCCTTGATATTGCCCGTCAGCGGCTGCTGGCACCCGCGGGCATCGACGAAAATGATCTGCACAAGGTGTTTGGCAGTCTGCTCGGCCATGCGGTGGATTCCGGTGACCTTTACTTCCAGTCGACACGCTATGAGTCATGGGTGCTGGAAGATGGCATCGTCAAGGAAGGCACTCACAGTATCGAGCAGGGCGCAGGTGTTCGCGCCATCAGCGGGGACAAGACGGGCTTTGCCTATTCCGATGAGATTCTTATGCCGGCCCTGTTGCAGGCATCCACCGCGGCACGCGCAATCGCGAAACACGGCAGTCAGGGCAGCTTGCAGGCCTGGCATAGCCGCGATTCCCGGGTACTGTATCCGGCGCTTGATCCGCTTGACCGGATGTCGGCAGATGACAAGGTTAACCTGCTCAAGCAGCTGGATGCCGAGGCGCGGCAGCAGGACCCGCGCGTCAGCGAAGTGCTCGTCAGTCTGGCCGGTATGCACGAGGTTGTGATGGTCGCCGTCAGCGATGGCACCCTGGCGGCGGATGTCCGGCCGCTGGTGCGCTGCAACGTGACGGTCACGGTTGAGCAGGATGGGCGTCGCGAGCAGGCCAGCTCGGGGGGTGGCGGCCGCTCTGACTATGGCTTCTTTATCGATGAGGGCCGCGCAAAACTCTATGCACATGAAGCCGTACGCCAGGCGCTGGTAAATCTCGAGGCGGTCGCGGCACCCGCCGGCTCGATCCCGGTGGTGCTGGGTCCCGGCTGGCCGGGTATCCTCCTGCATGAAGCCATCGGCCATGGCCTTGAGGGTGATTTCAATCGCAAGGGTACCTCGGCATTTGCCGGTCTTGTTGGCCAGCAGGTTGCTTCCCCCCTGTGCACGGTGGTGGATGACGCAACCCTTGAAGGCCGTCGTGGTTCACTGAATGTCGATGATGAAGGCACGCTTTCGCAAAATACCATGCTCATCGAGAAGGGTATTCTCAAGGGCTATATGCAGGACCGTATGAATGCCGGCCTCATGGGCGTGTCTTCAACCGGTAATGGCCGGCGTGAGTCCTATGCGCACCTGCCGATGCCGCGCATGACCAATACCTACATGCTCGCCGGTGAACACGACCCGCAGGAAATAATCGCGTCCGTCGAGAAGGGTTTGTACGCTGTCAATTTTGGCGGAGGCCAGGTTGATATTACCTCGGGAAAATTTGTCTTCAGTGCCAGCGAGGCCTACCTGATTGAAAATGGCAGGATTACCAGGCCGGTCAGGGGTGCCACGCTGATTGGTAACGGCCCGGATGTGTTAAAGCGGGTCTCCATGCTCGGCAATGACCTGCAACTGGACCCGGGCGTCGGCACCTGTGGCAAGGAGGGCCAGAGTGTCCCCGTCGGCGTTGGACAGCCGACCATGCTGATCGATGAGTTGACGGTGGGTGGCACCGGCTGATGGCCAGGGTGCCCGTCCCCCTGCGGGCCATGTGACAATACCTTGACGGCCTGAAGAAAACGGTTCATCAACCCTTCCATTCTCAAAATATAGGGTTATGATAGTCTCAGCATCCCAAGATGCTGTGGTTGCAGTATCACTGTATAAACCATGAGGAGATTATAATTATGGGCGAAAAACTGAGCGCTGATCACATGTCAGTCGAAATGGATGTTCTCTGGGGCCGGCTGAAGGAACTTGAGCTGGCGCTTTCCAAGAAACTCGATAGCACCATCAAGAGTACCACCAGCAAACTCAAGCAACGCCTTAGCCCGGCGCCTGCACGCCGTCTCGGTGACCTGGTGATTAGCGATGAAATGCGTAATGAGCTGATCAGGAAAACCGCCTATTACAAGGCAGAAGCCAACGGCTTTATCGCAGGCGAGGAAGAGAAAAACTGGGTTGAGGCAGAGGAGGAGGTTAACCGCTTGCTGCTCGAAGGTGGTGCAACCCTGGAGAGCCCCGAAGTGTTTACCGGTAACGCGACTGCCGGGAAGATCGCTGCGGCACGCAAGACCGCGGCCAGGCCGGAGGCTGCACGCATCTAGTTGTCAGCCGGCTGCTGCAGTAATTGCAGCAGCCGCTGTGTTTTTTTCTGCGCATTCCCTTGCGCATGATTTTTCTTCCCCTCAATTCTGGCCGGCTTTTGCTCACGCCGCCGCATTCCCGTTAAGGTTTAATTAAGGTATAACAAATCAAGCAGGTTCGTTGACCTGTCGCGGTTTCCCTCGAGGTATGTGTCTGATGTCACAATCGATCGGTCCGGGATTACGCAGGCGCTGGCGCAGACTGGCGGCACTGCCCGGCGGTAAACGGCTGTTCAGCCTGATGCTTGGCCGCCATGTACCCTACACCGGCAGCATCGGGGCAGTGATTTTGCGAATGGAACCCGGTGTGTGTGTGGCAAGCTTGCGCGATCGCAGGCGCGTGCGTAACCACCTCGGGTCTGTGCATGCCATGGCACTGGCAAACCTCGGTGAGATGGTCACCGGCCTGGCGCTGATGAACAGTCTGCCGGACAAGGCGCGCGGTATCCTCACGGGTTTTGCTGTTGACTACCTGAAGAAGGCGCGCGGCAGGCTGACGGCCGAATGCCGTTGTGAAATTCCGGCGGATAATCATGAGTATGAATATCAGCTCAGCGGCGAAATCCGCGATGCAGCAGGCGACATCGTCTCGGTTGCAACGGCCCGCTGGCTGGTCGGGCCGGAGAAGACAGGATGATGATCAGGCAGACAGCATTCACCCGTGCTCTGGGTATAGAGGTACCCCTCATTTGTGGTGCCATGTATCCCTGTTCAAATCCCGAACTGGTTGCCGCCGTGTCCGAGGCCGGTGGCATCGGCGTGGTGCAGCCGCTCAGCCTCAGCTATGTTCACGGTTATGATTACCGCGACGGTTTGCGCTACATCCGCAGCCTCACGCAGAAACCGATCGGCGTAAACCTGATTATCGAGCAAAGTTCGCAGCGCTATCTCGATCGCGTCCGCGAGTGGCTGGAGATCAGCCTTGAAGAGCAGGTGTCATTTTTCGTGACTGCACTGGGCAAACCCGACTGGGTGGTGCAGCGGGCCGGGCCCGGTGTGACGGTCTACCATGATGTCACCAGTCGCAAGTGGGCAGAAAAGGCGCTGGATGGCGGGGTGGATGGATTTATCTGCGTCAACAACCGCGCCGGCGGCCACGCCGGGGAGTTGTCGCCCCGGCAGTTGCTGGATGATATAGGTCCGCTTGGTAAACCCCTGGTCTGTGCCGGTGGCATCGGCCGAGCGGAGGAATTCGCAGCGGCGATCGCCTCGGGTTACACAGCCGTGCAGATGGGGACGCGCTTCATTGCAGCGGCTGAATGCAGCGCCCATGCGGACTACAAGGCAGCTATTATCCAGGCAGGCGAACAGGATATCGTTCTTTCCGAAAAGATATCCGGGGTGCCGGTGTCGATTATCCGCACCCCCTATATCGAGCGTGTCGGGACAAAGGCCGGCCCGCTTGCCCGCTGGATGCTGCGCGGGCATAAAACCAAACACTGGATGCGCACCCTCTATTCGCTGCAATCCATATGGAAATTGAAGCGCGCGTCCATGCAGGGGCTTACCTACAAGGATATCTTCCAGGCGGGCAAGAGCGTTGCCGGCATCGAGTCGGTTGAAACAGTGGCAGCGATTGTGTCGGCCTTTGCTGCGGCATTGCCAGCTGAAGCAGGCAAGGATTCCGCCGGGGTTCAATACTCGGATGCTTCCTGCAGGTCGCGCAGGTAGCGAAACACCCGTCGTGAAGCACGCGGGGGCTGGCCGGTTTGCTGTTCATTTCTTGCCTGCTTGACCAGCTTGCGCAAATAGTGCCGCTCGGCGCGCGGAAAGTGTGACAGGACCTCGGGTAATGCGCCGTCGCCTTCTGCAAGCAGCTTCTCGCGCAGATCTTCAATCAGATGGAACTCCCTGCTGCGGGTTGATTGTTGATGGTCGGCGAGATCAACGGCCTTCCTGATGGGAGTTGCGTCGATATCGCGCATCAGTTTGCCGATAAACTGCATCTGGCGCTTGCGCGCCCCGTGGGACTTGATCCGTTTGGCCGTTCTTATGGCATCCAGCAGGGTCTCCGGCATTGCCAGCTGCCTGAGTGCATCGTCACTGAATTCAAGCAGCCGCCAGCCAAGGTTCTTCAGGGCCTGCA
>JBATIF010000208.1:0-24327 GCA_049667605.1 Gammaproteobacteria bacterium | reverse complement strand
GCGATATAACGCTCGGTGGCATCCGCCGTGCGCACCGCCCGGCTGAGTGTTGCATACACGGCGGTGCCGTGGTCGAGCCTGTGCTCGAGGGTGAGAAAGCCGCCGACATTGTCCTCGCTGCTGTCCGCCTCAGTGGTACCGTTATAGGCGACGTACATCTGCTCGGGACTGCGCAACAGCGGTTTCTCGCTGGCACGCCCTGCCGAGGCCTCGACATGATCATAGCGGATGCCTGCCTTGAGGCTGTCCCTGTCGCTGAGTGGCCGGGTGAACTCGGCAAACAAGCCGGTCTGTTGCAGGTCGACATCCGGCCAGATAATCGATTGCAGGGTGCCGAGCGCGGCACCACTAAAACGCTCGGCATCGCGGTTGTTCTTCTGGTAGTCGGCACCGAGAGTCCAGACCATGCCGTTGCCGGCATCGATCTCCCCACTCATCCGACCGCCGCCGGTGTCCGAGCTGCTGGGGGTTTTCATCTTCATCATGGGGTTCGCTGGTGGCGGCCGCAGCGAAAAGTTGTTCATCAGGTGATCGATGTTGGAGTAGTAGAGCTCGGCCTTGACGCCGGCAAAAATTCCCACTGGTGTGCCGCTTTCGAATCTGAGCCGGGTGGTATCGTTGTCGCTGTAGGGCGCATCCATCCTGGCCCCGGCGAACAGCACGTCCTCCTCGCGGTTGGCCTCATAAGACAGTTCCAGCCGGGTGTCATTGCTAGGTGTATAACCGAGGATGATGACACCCTCCTTGTTGGTGTAGGCAGAGCGCACCGTGTTGCCGTCACCATCTTCGTAATTGTTGGCGTCGTTGTAGTCAACGATGCCGCGTATGAACCAGTCCCGACTGCCTGCTGCAACGTCGGCACCATACTGTTGTGTATCGGAATTGCCCTTATAACCGGCGGAGACCTCTGCCCGGTAGGGTTCATCATCGCTGAACCGGGGTGTGCGGCGCTCAAACAGCAGCGTGCCCCCCGATCCGCCGCCGCCATAAATCACACTCTGGGAGCCCTTGATGACGATGATGTTGTCATAGCTGTTCATCGAGGTGTAGGCCGTGGGCGGGTCCATGCGGTTCGGGCAGCCGCCGTGGACATAGGCCCCGTCGAGCAGGATATTCAGGCGGTTATTGGTCTGGCCGCGGATTATGGGGTCGATGCCGCGCCCGCCCTGGCGAATGCCGGAGATGCCCGGGATATTGCGCAACAGCTCACCGCCGTCACTCACGGGTGCCAGGTCAATCTCTTCGGGTAGCCAGGACTGGGTGGCCGGTGCTGGCAGCTGCGCGTCCTCCACCAGGATAACGGGATCAGCCGCCATCGTGCTGGCGGTTGGTAACGCCATGAAAAATATATAAAAAAACTTTTTATTCATCATTATTTTTTTCGGCGCCAGCGAGGTGATGGCGCAGTCTTTGGGTTGAATGCGCAGCGGCTAAAACCGGCGGCAAGGGGAGCGTAGTTTAGAATGGCAGCACAGGCCTGGGATGTGACATAAGGTCGCACCCACAGCCCGCACCCGGCAGGCGCATGCAATCGATTTATTCGGGGCTGATACACGGGCAGCAGTCTGGCGGGGGTGCGGCTGCTGAATGGCACACCTGCACGGGTGGTGGAAGCTGGCTTACCCTGCGCCGGATCAGGTTTTTATTGCGCTTTAATCGCCAAAGATCATCGATAAATCGATGGCATGAATATTCTTTGTGATCGAGCCGATTGAAATGTAGTCGACGCCTGTCAAGGCAATTTCACGCACGTTTTCAAGGTCTATTCCGCCGGAGGCCTCCAGTTCCGCCTGGCCGGCGACCAGGCCGACGGCCTCGATGAGCGCCGTCGTGCTGAAATTATCCAGCAACAGGCGCTCGGCACCGGCTTCGAGCGCCGCCTTAATCTGCAGCATATTCTCGACCTCAACTTCCACCGGCATTCCCGGGTTCACACGGCGGGCATCGATAACCGCCTGCCGGATGGAGCCGGCAGCGGTGATATGGTTTTCCTTGATGAGGATGCCGTCATAAAGCCCGGTCCGGTGATTCTGGCAGCCACCGGTGCGTACCGCGTACTTTTGCGCATGACGGAGTCCGGGGATGGTCTTGCGGGTATCGAGGATTTTTACCGGCAGGTCTGCAACCCTGTCGGCGAAGCGCCGCGCGGCCGTTGCCGTTGCCGACAGGGTCTGCAGGAAATTCAGCGCGGTGCGTTCACCGGCAAGCAGGGGGCGTGCAGGGCCCGTGAGCGTACACAGCAGCTGGCCCCTGTCCACGGAATGGCCATCATGTATTTTCCAGTCAATGCGGATAGCGGTGTCGAGCTCTGCAAACACGGCATTGAACCAGCCCATGCCGCAGAGGATGGCCGGCTCACGGCTGATAACCGTGGCTGTTGCAGTAGTTTCTTCGGGGATCAGCCGGGCGGTAATGTCGCCGCTGCCGATATCCTCTGCCAGTGCCTCGCGGACACTGTGCAGCAGCTGCTCATCGAGTTTCTCGAGCAGCATTCAGGTCGATATTTCCAGCAGTTCGATTTCAAATATAAGGGTGGCGTCAGGCGGTATAACGTTACCGGCGCCGCGCGAGCCATAACCGAGTTCGGATGGGATTACCAGGCGCCGGATTCCACCCACCTGCATACCCTTGACGCCTTCATCCCATCCGGGAATGACGAACTGGCAGTCCAGCGGGAAACTGAAAGGTTGATTACGGTCGACACTGGAATCGAACTTGGTGTTGTCTTCCAGCCAGCCGGTGTAGTGCACGATAACGGTTTGTCCCTTGCCGGTGGCGGTTTCACCGCTGCCGGTTTTGATGTCCGTGTATCGCAGTCCGGAGTCGGTCGTAATTTCAGTCATATCGATTGCCTCGTAAAAATTCTGTCGGGTTTGCATTTAAAACGGCGGAATTACTCTCGCAAAGTCACAAGCAAATAAATATCAACAAGCTTCAAGGTAACAGCTTACAACTTTGCGATCTTTACGTCCTGGCGAGAGATACTGTTTTTGGACGGGTACTATTCAGTTTTTGTTTGCGGCCTGGAGAAATAATCATCTTTCAGTTTCTTCACCAGTCCGGCCAATAGTATCAGTCCCAGCAGGTTCGGAATGGCCATCAGTATATTGGTGACATCGGCGATGTTCCACACCAGGTTGAGCGGGACGCCGGCACCAATCACGACCAGTATGGTATACACAACCCGGTAGGGGAGAACGGCGCGTTCGCCGAACAGGAAGTAGGCGGAACGGTCCCCGTAATAGGACCAGGCAATAATGGTTGAATAGGCAAACAGGGTGAGGCCGCCGCCGACCACCCAGGCACCGGCATCACCGAGCGAACTGCCAAAGGCGTGGGCGGTGAGTGCCGCACCCTTGAGCGTTTCGCTGCTTTCCTGCCAGGCGCCGCTTACCACGATAACCAGGCCGGTCATGGTGCAGATGACCAGCGTGTCGATGAACGGTTCCATCATGGCCACCAGTCCCTCGCGTACCGGTTCATTGGTACGCGCCGCGGCATGTGCCATCGGCGATGAACCAAGCCCCGCCTCGTTGGAGAACAGTCCGCGTGCAACACCCCAGCGGATCGCCTCGCCGACGGCGGCGCCGCCGACCGACCAGGGATTCAATGCCAGCTTGAAGATCAGGGCAAATGCAGCCGGTATTTCCGCGGCATGGTTGATCAGCACCAGCAGGGCAGCGCTGATATAAAGGATCGCCATGAAGGGCACGATGGTACTGGCGACGCGTGCAATACGTTTCACGCCACCGAGAATGACGAGCCCGACCAGGGCGGCGAGAATGCAGCCGACCAGCCAGCGCAGGGACTGCAGTTCCGGAAAGATGTAGGAAAGCCCGTCGATCACGGAATTGGCCTGGACCATGTTGCCGATGCCAAAAGAGGCAATCAATGCAAACACGGCAAACAGGCCTGCTGTGCGCCGCATGTTCAGTCCATGCAGCAGGGTATACATGGGGCCGCCCGCGACTTCGCCATCTTTCGATACCTGGCGAAACTGCAGTGACAGGGTGCATTCGACAAACTTGGTGGCCATGCCGAATACGGCCGTGACCCACATCCAGAACAGCGCGCCCGGCCCGCCCAGCGTGATGGCTGTGGCGACACCCGCAATATTGCCGGTGCCGACCGTGGCAGAGAGCGCGGTGGACAGCGCCTGGAAGTGTGATACTTCACCGCTATCGGTGCTGCAGCTGTATTTGCCGGCGATCAGGTGCAGTGAGTGACGGAAGCCGCGTACCTGTATCAGGCCCATGCGCACGGTCAGGTAACAGCCGGTGCCGAGCAGAGCCAGCAGGGTGACGGGATTACCCCAAAGAAGACCGGACAGCTGGCCACTCCAGTCTGTCAGTTGCTGGATTATGTTCACAGCTTCTGCTCCCTATTGTGCATATTTAAGTGTCAGTGTATTGCCCTGCTGATTGAAGTCCAGCTGCTTGAGGAAGCTCATGCCAAGCAGCACTGAATCATTTTTGACATGCGGGTTGATGCTGGCACGCACCGGCCCGAGACGCAGCGGGCCCAGCTGGATTTCATTGGCGACGGTTTGCCATGCACTGATCGTACCATTGGCCGTTTGATAGCTCAGCCGCCTGCCGCGTTTCAGACCGAGCCTGTCAGCGATGTTTACAGGAATTGAAACGTCGGTCGCGCCGGTATCGAGCATGAATTCGACCGGCTGCCCGTTGATGGTGCCGCTTGCAACATAGTGCCCGTAGCGATTGCGTTGCAGTTGAACAGTGGTATTCTCGTCGCCTGCAATCGTGCTCGACATTTGCCGGTTTGGATTGCGTTGTTGCTCCAGATGATCATTGAAAAACCAGGTCAGCAGAGCCAGCAGTAATATCCACGCGGCAACAATCATTCCCTTGCCAATGTGTTGTGCCTGCCTGTCCTGTTTGTCCGGTGTGTTCATTGAATTGTTACCCATATGATATTGCTGTACCGTTAAGATGCTTTCACGCTGGTATATCAGCGATCTGCAGGAGTGCTTCTCGCGCGATCGTTTATCATGCCGTGGCATCGCGGATGAGATCCGCTCCTACGGTAATTACACAAGGCCCTGCGTTCCATTACCGTCATTAATATTTAATAAACCAGCCGCAAGCCGGAAAATATGTGGCGTTTGTCCGCCTGGTAGAAGTTCCTGAAACTGGCGCGTTTTATAGCCGGTCGGGTATGCAGGCTGCCGCCTCGCAGGGTGTAATGCCGGCCATCAAACCAGGCCTGTGAATACTCCCTGTAGGGAAACGGCGTGAAAGCCTCGTAGGGATAAAACCGGTTGCCGCACCATTCCCATGCGCGCCCGCTATCTTCAAGCTGCTGCAGGCGGCAGGCCACTTCCCACTGGTGTTCATGAGGCAGCTGACCCCCGGCCCATACCGCATAGGCTTGTGCTTCGTGCAGAGAGATGCCATGCACTACATCATCGCCATGCAAGTCGTATCCGCCACGCACCCCGATACCATACCAGTTACCTGCAACGTCCCTGCGCCAGTTTTGCGGGGCCGTAACTTTTTCCTGTTGTAACCATTGCCAGCCGGCATCATCCCACAGGTCCTGCCGGTTGTAGCCGCCGGCCTCGATAAAGGCGAGGAACTCCGCGTTAGCTACCGGTTTGCGTGCAATGCGGAAGGGCCCCAGTGTTGCCTGTTGTTCAGGCAACTCATTGTCATAGGCCAGCGGTGCCTTGCCACCAACACGGTAATGCCCCGGCTCGATGTTGCAGGTAATTGCCTCTGGCTGTTTTGCCAGCAGTGGATTTTCGACGCGGTATGCCGGCATTCGAGCGCCCAGTGCCCGCTGGGTCAGCACCATTGTCATGTTCTCATAGTGTTGGCTGTAATGCTGGATGATAAAATAGACCAGGTAATCATCCTGCATCAGCGGGTGTTCGCCGATGCCGGTGTCGTTTGCTGCAAGGGTTGTGTAATTCATTGACTGCATGTCTTGCGCCCATTGCTGCATGGCTTGTGGGCCCGGAATCTTTTTTCCGCGTTCCGGCTTCGGGGTAAGTGGAGGCGTATATAACTCGCGCAGCGGTGCTGTAAAGCGACTGTCCTGCTGAACAACTTCCTGCAACCAGTAACACTCGGTATAGATACAGTGTCCCAGGTGCCAGCCCAGCGGGCTCAGTTCCGGATGGAACTGTGTGCGAAAATCGTCTTCATCAAGTTGTTTGGCGAGCGACATGACGAGATCTTGCGCGCTGCGCAGCTGATCGAGCAAACCGCTGTTCACAGCGCCTGCAACTCGGGCGGGTCGTCCGGGTCAAGCACCAGGATATGGTGTTCCGGGACCGGCTGCCAGAAGCCGTTTTCCGAGAAGCGTTCCGAGGCAAGCAGTTGCCCGCCTGGAAACATTTCATCATCCGTTGTGTAGTAAAGTGAGGGGCACTCATGGTTGAGGCCATGACGCACGGCGTAGATGCGCTCGCCGTCGGCAATGACGATATTCAGCAGTGTCGGCTGTTCGTCGATCCAGTCATCCAGCAGCCTGAACAGCTTGCGCATCGCTGCGGGCACATCTGCGCTTGCCTGTTTATGCAGCAGCTGGCAAAGGACCAGGAACAGGTATTCGGAATCCGTATTACCGCGCAGTTTGGCGAGGCTTCGCGGTGACAGGTAGCGCAGTATTTCCGGTAATACCCCGGCATGAAAGTCACGGATGAAGCCGTTGTGCACATACAGGTATTGTTTCTCCATAAACGGCGCGGTATTGAATGCATGAACCGGGAGACCCTCGGTGGCACTGCGTACTTCCGCAAGCCAAAGCGGCTCGCAAAGGGTGGCGGCAAGAGCGGGCAGGTTATGGTCGGACCAGATCGGTGACGTGCAGGTATAGGTGGCGGCAAGGTTCTCGCTGTTGTACCAGCCAAAGCCGTAACCGTCGGCATTCAACAGGGTGTACTTCAGTTCCCTTGGCTGCCAGGACTGCTTGTACAGGCTGTGCGGCGGGTCGAGCAAGAACTGCTGTAGTGTTATGGCAGGTCCCAGGTAGGCGGCTAGTCTGCACATGATATCCCCCGCTATGGTATCAGCTCTGCGGCTGATGTCTGAAGTTGCCCAGGCGTTTGTATTCAGGCAAGCAGAAACTCAAGCAGGGCCTTTTGGGCATGCAGCCGGTTTTCCGCCTCGTCCCATACTACGCTCTGCGGGCCGTCAATCACATCTGCCGAGACTTCCTCGCCCCGGTGTGCCGGCAGACAATGCATGAACAATGCGTCGGTGGCGGCAGCTTGCATAATGTCTGTATCTACCTGGTATTCTGCGAAGGCCCTGGCGCGCCTTGCCTGCTCTTTCTCCTGGCCCATGCTGGCCCATACGTCGGTAACCACCAGGTCGGCACCGGCTGCAGCATCTGCTGCACGCCCCATGGTGATAACGCGTGAACCGGCGGCTTCGAGAATTTCACGGTCCGGTTCATAACCTTCAGGGCTGGCTATATGCAGGCTAAAGTCGAACTGGCGGGCTGCATTAATATAGGAATGGCACATGTTGTTGCCATCTCCGATCCAGGCGACAGTTTTACCGCGAATGTCACCGCGCTGCTCATACCAGGTTTGCATGTCGGCAAGCAGCTGACAGGGATGATACATATCGGTCAGGGCATTGATGACAGGTACCCGTGAGAATTCAGCAAAGCGTTCTATCTTCTCGTGTTCAAAGGTCCTGATCATAATGATATCTGACATGCGCGAGAGGACGCGTGCCGAGTCTTCTATGGTTTCGCCGCGGCCAAGCTGGGTGTCGCGAGGTGACAGGAATACTGCATGCCCGCCAAGTTGTGCCATGCCGGCTTCGAAGGACATGCGTGTGCGTGTTGATGATTTCTCAAACACCATGGCCAGTATACGGCCCTTGCATGTTTCTTCGTGCCTGCCGCTTGCATTCAGGGCCTTGAGTTCGACGGCCCGCTTTATCAGTGCGGCCAGTTCACCGGGTGACAGGTCCAGTAACGTCAGAAAATGTCGGGTACCCATTATTATTGTCCTTCGAGATGACAGTGTATCAGGTCGCTGACCTGTTCCACGAGCATGTCGGCCTGTTTCCCGGTCATGATCAACGGCGGTAACAGGCGTACCACGCGATCGGCAGTGACATTGATCAACAGTCCCCGTTCAATGGCCTTGCCGGACAGTTCGCTGCAGGGTTGTTCGAGCTCGATACCGATCATCAGCCCAAGTCCGCGGACCTCGTTGACCCCTTTAACATCCTTCAGTGCGGCACCAAAGCCCTTCAGTAATTGATCACCGAGTTCGCCGGCCCGGATCACCAGGTCATCCTGTTCCATGGTATCCAGCACGGCCTGCGCGGCGCGACAGGCCAGCGGATTACCGCCAAAGGTGGTGCCGTGGCTGCCGGGCTGCATCATTTCAGCGGCCTTGCCGGCAGCAAGGCAGGCGCCGATGGGTACACCGTTACCGAGTGCTTTTGCCAGCGTTATGATATCCGGCACAATACCGCTGTGCTGGTAGGCAAACCATTTCCCGGTGCGGCCCATGCCGGCCTGGATTTCATCGAGCATCATCAGCCAGCCGTGTTCGTTACATAACGCGCGAATGCCTTCAAGGTAACCGGCGTCCGGGATATTGATGCCGCCTTCGCCCTGTACCGGTTCAACCAGTACTGCAACGGCATCGTTTTTGTTTGCAGCCACTGCCCTGATGGCATCAAGATCATTGTACGGTACGCGTATGAAGCCGCGTACCAGTGGTTCAAAACCGGCCTGCACCTTGCGGCTCCCGGTTGCGGTAAGCGTGGCCAGGGTGCGTCCGTGGAAAGCGTTTTCCATGACGATAATCGCCGGGCAGTCGACGCCCTTGCTGTGGCCGAACATGCGGGCGATCTTGATCGCTGCCTCGTTGGCCTCTGCCCCGGAGTTGGAAAAAAATACCCGGTCCATTTTTGCCAGGCCGCAGAGGTGATCGGCAAGCTGTTCCTGCAGGGGGATGCCGTAAAGGTTGGAAGTATGTACCAGCTTGCCGGCCTGTTCAGTAATGGCCTGCGTCACTGCCGGGTGAGCATGGCCGAGTCCGCAGACTGCAATACCGCTGAGGGCATCCATGTACTGCCTGTTCTCGGTGTCCCACAGCCAAATGCCTTCACCACGCTCGAACTGGATGGGCAGACGCTTGTAGGTCGACATAAGGTGATCAGCCATTTTTTCTTTGTCCAAAATAGAAAAGGCAGCCGTTTCAGACTGCCATGCATCAAGACATCAATTCTATAACCGCTGGTCCGGAAAGCGCAAACCCGGCCAGGGGCCGGGTTTGCTGGGCCTGCAATGACCGGCTCAGGCCTGTAATGCCTGCTTGCCGGACATTTTCAGGGCCTTCCGTCTAGAAGGGCAGGCCATGGCCGTGGCCGACCATGCACATCAACATGGGGATGGACAGCAGCGTGTTGGTACGCGAAGCCATCAGTGCGACTTTCTTTCCGCTTGCAATCTGCTCGGCGGTGGCTTCCACCATGCCAAGAATCTTCTTCTGGTTCGGCCAGATCAGCACCCACACATTGAACAGCATGATGGTGCCCAGCCAGGCGCCGATACCGATGACTTGTGCGCCCTCGGCCAGCATGAAGGCGTTGACTATTCCTATACCCATGGTCTCCAGTGCCGCGGCACCGGTCAGCCAGGTGACAACCGCAGCCCAGCGAAACCAGACCAGCGCACGCGGTGCGACGTACTTGTTGATGGCAGCCGGCCCGGGACCGCCTTCATCGCCGAGGGCAGCGCCGACTGCCGGAACCTGGACAAAGTTGAAGTAGTACAACAGGCCGATCCAGGTGACACCCGCCAGTACGTGTGCCCAGACTTCAAGTGACCAGAGATTGAGGCCGCTAGTGCCGAGAACGGCGACGATGATGATGGACAGGACGAACCCGGAAACGATGGTTCCCCAGATAGAGGTTAATGGATTCATTGCTATGTTCTCCCCGTGGCCTGCAACGCGGCGGCTGCAAGCGGTTGGTTGATGTAATAGGTGACTAAATTAGTCAGGAATGGGAGGATACGGGAGCTATACGTACATTGCAATATAATGAATCTGCGTTTTTCAGTTAACAAAGCATTGGCTTACAGTACCAGACAGTGCCTTTCGTGACGCGGGGTAGAGGCGTGGAATCCGGCAAAGTCCGCTGCCGGATCCGCTGCGCCAGATCAGGCGCAGCCCCGGCAGCTTTGCAATTCATCGAAACGAAGTGGAGAAATTGATTGAACACCATTGATGTCAGCCTGTTTTCCGGCCCGGGTGCGGCCT
This sequence comes from Gammaproteobacteria bacterium, assembly GCA_049667605.1. GTDB lineage: Bacteria > Pseudomonadota > Gammaproteobacteria > UBA9214 > UBA9214 > UBA9214. Next base: position 14,066 of record JBATIF010000208.1, on the reverse strand, counting down.
GCGGTGTGTATAGAACAGGGCGGGGTGGCTGAAGATGTGCGGCATCTGTGGTGAATTGCGCTTTGACGCACAGGCACCCCGGCGGGAAACACTCGAGTCGATGACAGCCAGGCTGGCGCGTCGCGGGCCGGACGCCAGCGGTCATTATTTCGCGGGGCCATTGGCGCTGGGCCACCGCAGGCTTGCAGTGATCGATCTCACCGCGCGTTCCAACCAGCCGATGGTCGATGAAGCAGCCGGACTGGTACTGGTGTTCAACGGAACGATCTACAACTACAGGGAACTCAGGGAACAGCTGCGCACAAAGGGCCACCGGTTTTTTTCGGATGGCGATAGCGAGGTCATCCTCAAGGCGTACGCGGAATGGGGTGAGGATTGCCTGGTCCACTTGCATGGAATGTTTGCATTTGCCATCTGGGAAAGCGCGCGCCAGCGCCTGTTCCTGGCGCGTGACCGTTTCGGCATCAAGCCGCTGTATTACAGTTTCACCCCGGGCGGCCTGCGTTTTGCCTCAACCAGCCAGGCCCTGCTGGCCGTCGGCGATGTAAATACAGCCATTGATCCGGTTGCCCTGCATCACCATTTCAGCCTGCATGCCGTGGTGCCCGCACCGCGCACCCTGTTGTGCGGGGTGCGCAAGTTACCGCCCGGTCACTGCATGACCATCCATGCCGATGGCCGCAACCGGGTGCAACGCTACTGGCGGCTGGACCTGTCGCGCCAGTATCCGCCAATGACGGAATGGGAATGGATCGAGGCGGCCCATGTCGCACTGCGCAAGGCCGTTGAAAGGCGGCGGGCGGTTGCCGATGTGCCGGTCGGCATCCTGCTCTCCGGTGGGCTGGATTCCAGCTTGCTGGTTGCCTTGCTGGCCGAGGCGGGCGGCGGCGACCTGCTGACCTTTTCTGTCGGTTTCGAAGACGAGCCGGAGGAGCAGGGCAACGAATTCCAGTATTCCGACATGGTCGCGGAACTGTATTCCACGCAACATCATCGATTCACTATCCACAACGAGCAGGTGCTTGCACGGCTGCCGGAGGCAGTCGACAACATGGCCGAGCCCATGGTTGGCCAGGATGCGATTGCCTTCTACCTGCTGAGCGAGCGCGTCTCGCGTGAAGTCAAGGTGGTGCAAAGCGGCCAGGGCGCGGATGAAGTGTTCGCCGGTTATTTCTGGTACGCGCAAATGCATGCCGCCCGCGGCACTGATATCGAGCGTTTTGGCGAGCGTTATTTCGACCGTCCGCATGCCGAGTGGCTGGAGATGATCACGCCTGCGTATCACGGCCCGGATTACACCGGCGCGCGGGTCGCCGCGGGCCTGTCACGCTTTGGCGGTGATGATTTTGTCAACCGTGTACTGGCCTTCGATGTTACCACCCTGATAGTCGATGACCCGGTCAAGCGCGTGGATAACATGACCATGGCATGGGGTCTGGAGGCGCGCGTACCGTTTCTTGACCAGGAGCTGGTCGAGCTGGTGGCCTGCATGCCTGCGCAGATTAAAATGAAATCAGGCGGCAAGCACCCGTTAAAGGTGATGGCCCGCGATCTCTTGCCCGATATCGTTATCGATCGTCCGAAAGGATATTTCCCGGTGCCTGCCCTGAAGTTTGTGCGCGGCCAGACGCTGGAATTCATGCGCGATGTGCTGGAGTCGAAGGCCTGTCATGATCGCGGGCTGTATCAGCGCAGCTATGTGCAGCAGATGCTGGATAATCCGGACCGGGTGCACACGCCGATCAATGGCAACAAACTCTGGCATCTCGCCTTGCTGGAATTCTGGTTGCAGCGCAATGTGGATATATCCGCATGAATAGTACCTTTTAGTGAATGCATTACAGGGTTACACTGCGGCCCATGCCGGTTACCCGGGAATCAATATCAACGAGGATGAAACAATGGATGTAATGGAACGTATCGACAAAGAAGTAAAAGACCACCCGGTGATGATCTTCATGAAGGGCACGCCGCAGTTGCCGCAGTGCGGCTATTCCAGCCGAACGGCCCAGGCCCTGGCTGCCTGTGGCGTGGAATTCGGACATGTTAACGTACTGGCCGATCCGGAAATATTCGAGAACCTGCCGCGCTATGCCAACTGGCCAACCTTTCCGCAGGTCTACGTCAATGGCGAGTTGATCGGCGGTTGTGATATCACCCTGGAGCTTTACCAGAAAGGCGAGTTGCAGACGATGGTCAAGCAGGCCGTCGAGAAAGCCTGACTGGTTTCCATGTAAAAAGTGAAGACGCTCGCAAAGCCGTAAAGAAAGAGTTATTTTTAAAGCAGCAGTTTTTTAACTTTGCGATCTTTCGGCAATTGCTTCTGCATCGCCTAAAGCTCCTACTTTTGGTGCTCTACCTCCTGCATCCCTGCAGTCGTGCGCCTTGGCGAGAGGGATTACAGTGTTATTGAATGGTGGCTAGTTGGCTTCCAGCTTGAGTAATTCCTCGATTATCTCCAGCATCAGCTTCTGTCCCTTTTCGCCCATCTTGTCACTGAGCTTGTCAGGGTCACGTTCACCCTCGACCAGCGGTCGAATGCGACCGGCAAGAATGCCCATGTCACCACCGGCCTCGAGCATTTGCTTGGCCATAGAGCCGACGATCTGCAGTGCCTGCACATTACCATTGCGCGAAGCATGCACCAGGCCGGCAATACCCGGTGCGGCCATGGTGGAGTCAAAGTCCGCCTGCAGGTCGGGCAGGGTTTGCGGGTCCTGCAGGCCGCGCAGGATGGATTCCACGATGACCCGGTCTTCGTCATCGAGTCCGTTGAGGACCGATTCGTCCCGCGTGCCCGACATAATGCTGCGAATCGCGGCGACCAGCTGTTTCCAGTCATTTTCCTCTGCCTGCTGCAGGACCTGTTCCAGGTCGGGTACCGAGCCGGGATTGTTGCAGTGCATGACGACGCGATGTATCAGCCCTGTATGTGTCTGCAGGATCTGTTCGTTTAAATCGGGACGAGACATAATTTCATTACCCCTTGGTTGCAATGACCGGAGTGTCCGTACCTGGCAGGTTGAGATTGAATTCATTCCAGCGGTTCATGATCGAGCAAAACAGGTCGGCGGTGCGCTCCGTATCGTATATCGCTGTATGGGCTTTTTCACTATCCCAGTTAAAGCCGGCAGCCTGTACCGCGCGCGCCAGCACAGTTTGACCAAAGGCCAGGCCTGCCAGTGACACGGTGTCGAAGGTGCTGAACGGGTGGAACGGGTTGCGCTTGATGCCGGAGCGCCTCACCGCCTCGTTCAGGAACGACAGGTCAAAAGATGCATTATGACCGACGAGGATCGCCCGTTTGCAGTCACTTTGCTTGATTGCCGTTCGCACCGGTTTGAAAATCAGTTCCAGTGCCTCGTGCTCCGGTACCGCCATGCGGAACGGGTTGTACGGGTCGATGCCGGTAAATTCGAGAGATTCCTGGTCCAGGTTGGCGCCGGGAAAGGGTTCGACATGGCTTGAAAAGGTATCCTTGCGGGATATGAAGCCGTCGGCATCCATTTCCAGCGTCACCGCCGCAATTTCCAGCAGGGCGTCACGCCGGGCATTGAAGCCGGCTGTTTCGACATCGATCACCACGGGAAGAAAACCCCGAAACCTCTGTGCCATGAGTGCCTTGTCAGCAATATCCGTCATGTGACTAGCATACCCAATCGCTGCGGTTTTAGCGACGCCGGCATAGTTCCCGCTGACGGGATAAATGGCCGGTTTGCGTATAAAATGCATGTGTAAATTGTAAATCAGCCTGGATCGTACCGGGCGGGGACTGAAACATGCACAAGCTAAAACTTTTGCGGATACACCACATGCATTTTCCGGCTGCTCTTGCAGCCTTGCTCTTCTGCCTGTTTATCTCGCTTGCGCAGGCCAGTACAGATAAGAGCCGCGGCCTGCTGTGGGAATTGAGCAAGCCGGGTATTCCTGCCAGTTACCTGTTCGGCACGCTGCATTCAGAAGATCCGGACGTGGTGCAGCTTGCCGCGCCGGTGCAGAAAGTCTTCGATGCGGCTCAGGCGGTCGTCATCGAGGTATTGTTCGACATGGAGGCCATGAGGCTGTCGAGTACGGCCATGTTGATGATGGACGGTCGTTCCCTGAAGGACATCGTGGGTGAGTCGTTGTTTGCAGAAGCGGCCGCTGCCATGCAGGTGCGTGGTATGCCTGAAATGCTGACCATGCATATGCAACCGTGGGCAGTTGCCGTCAGCCTGTCGACGCCCGTGCCGGAAACCGGGCAGGTGCTGGATATGGTTCTCTACCAGCAGGCCCTGCAGCTTGGCAAGCCGGTGTACGGACTTGAAACGATCCAGGAACAGCTGGGCGTGTTTACTACCATGCCACTGGGTGACCAGGTGATGTTGTTGAGGAATGCCGTCGAGCATTTCCATGAGATCGATGCCCTTTATGCAGAACTGCTGACTGCCTGGAAACAGCGCGACCTTGCAAGGCTTGTTGAAATTAACGAGGCTGAGCTGGCAGACGGCGGCGAGCAATTCGCCGCTGATTTCCAGAAACGCCTGGTTGTGCATCGCAACCGCTTGATGGCGGAACGCATGCAGCCATACCTGAAACAGGGCGGGGCATTTATCGCCGTGGGTGCCCTGCACCTGCCGGGCGTGACGGGCCTGCTGACCTTGCTGGAGCAAGGCGGATATACAGTCAGTCTGGTTTACTGAAAAAAGACCAAAGTCTTTTTAACCCCGGAGCAAACAGGGGGTGCAGGGAAAAAGCCTTGCTCGGGCATGATTAAAGTGATGCGGTGCAATTATCGGGAAGACCCCAGTGTGTAAAGAATATATGGACAACGAATGTCCTGTTTCGGAGAAAACTGTCTTTCCATTGTCACATGAAGCCCCGCTGATGTGGGGTTCCTGGTTGGCGACAATCGGCCAGCTTGCGGTCATACACCAAATGCCAGTATAGGTCCGGTTACGGTCATATACCTGCCGTTCCTGGCTCGCCTCTCACCGTATGTTGCAATGCCCGACGAAGACAGGAACCGGCCAACTCCTTACCTACACGAACGCCCATCGAACGGCAGGGATGTCGCAGAAGCAGGCATACTTGCCAGGTAACCAGCGCTTTCCAGAACAGTTTGGGAAAATAGGTATACTGTCCCGGAATTGCGCCGGAATTGCGGAATTGAAGGCACAAACGCTCCAGATTCTGTCGCTCGTGGCACGCGGCCGCCATCCCGGCATGCAGCGAAAAGCCAGCCACTTTTGCCACCCGGGCGCTGGACGCTTCCAGGCTGCCCACCGGCGGCAGGCTCTGCAGGCAACAGGCCTTGCGGCCCTGCTGTGACCCCACGGCTGCTAAAAATCCAGATGGTTCGGTTGCTGTTGTGATCCTGAATCAAGATTCCGAAGCCAAAAACATATCCCTGAATCCAGGTGAAAAATCCGCTAAAATAACCATTAACGGATATGCCATTCAAACAATAATTTTAAACATATATCTATGTCAGATTACAAAACAGCGGCGCAGAACAGAGTTCCTCTCTTGCAAAAGGCGGCTTTCGGGTCGGGGCACCTCGTGAATAATTTAATGCCCGGGGCTTTGGGTGTTTTTATGTTTTTCCTCCTTACAGCCTTTGGTATGGATCCCTTTATGGCAGGATTACTCGGTGGTTTACCAAGATTAGTCGATGCCCTGTCTGATCCCGTTATGGGTTATATTTCAGACAACACGAATACTCGCTGGGGAAGACGCAGGCCATATATTTTTATTGGTGCCATCCTTACAGGTCTCCTGTTTATTTTACTCTGGCAAATGGATGAGAATAAGTCACAGGACTATAACTTCTGGTATTTCCTTATAATTTCCTCAGTTTTTATTCTTGCCAATACTACTTTTTCAACACCGCTTATTGGACTTGGATATGAAATGACCTCAGATTACAACGAGCGGACACGACTCATGGGATTGGCCAATGTTGTAGGTCAGGGGGCCTGGATGGTTGTACCCTGGTTTTGGGTTTTAATCGCAGATGAAAACTTGTTTGCAACCCAGGCCGAAGGGGTTAGAACACTCGCCATCATGGTTGGTGTCATTGCGATTGTCTTCGGTATTTTACCGGCCATTTTTTGCAGGGGTATTGATTCCAGCAAAATCGAAAATCGCCAGGAAATATCATTCAAGAACCTGCTGGTTATCTTTGCAGGTTTATTCAAAGGTATGTTCGAGGTATTCAGGCATAAACCATTCTTGAGGTTGTGTGGTGCTACTTTTCTGGTTTTCAATGGATTTCAAATTGTGGCATCTTTCAGTTTTTTCATTATTTTATTCTATTTGTTTAATGGCGATTATGCCGCTGCGGGAACCTGGCCAGCCTGGTTTTCTACCATTCTTGCAGTCATTACAGCTTTCTTTGTGATCCCACTGGTAGCATGGATGGCAAGCAAATGGGGAAAAAGAACTGCATTTATCATTTCTACCGTAATTTCAATAGTCGGGTATGTTTTGAAATGGTGGGGCTTCAATCCGGACAATCCTTTCCTTATGTTTTTGCCTCTTCCATTGATGGCATTTGGAATGGGTTGTTTGTTCACCTTGATGATGAGTATGACAGCCGACATCTGTGATTTGGACGAGTTAGAGAACGGGATGCCACGTAAAGAAGGTACGTTTGGTGCTATCTATTGGTGGACCGTAAAATTAGGCCAGGCTTTGGCATTGATTGTTGGAGGGGCAGTACTTAGTTGGGTAGGATTTGATGGTAATGCTGCCACCCAATCAGCAGAAACCCTAACACAATTACGCATAGCAGATATTGTCATTCCGTCTGTTACAGCAGCTTTAGCGATTCTGGTCATGTGGAATTACGACTTAACGGAAGAAAAAGCAAGAGAAATAAAAACAGAGTTGGAAGAAAGACGAGGTGCGTTGTAATTTAATCACACTAAACAGTTAAAAAAAATGTCAGCACAATTATTAATCATATTAGTGGGGATTGTCCTCATAGGCGTGTCAGTTATCAGCAGTCTTGGTAAAAAGAATTCTGGCACACAACTCATTAATCCAAAGGTGGGTATACCATTGGGGGTTCTTGGGGTATTGATGATCATTTATGGTAGCTATACATCAGATGTGGCGCATGTCAGTAGTCAGATGGAACAAATTACCAGGGGAAACAAAGTAGAGATTGAAGGCCCTGTTAATTCCGTTAAAGTGATTTCACCTGTTGAAGCAGACTCTGTCGATTGCAGAATTCTATCCATGGGGGTATATCCAGAAGGTCATGAGAAAGATATCTGGGTAGTACTAAAGCCTTCAGATGAAAAATATTATCCGCAATCAGACCATACCAATACCTCTTATAAAAGAGATGGAGAGTGGCAAGTGGTTACCCGGTTTGGTGGAGATCTTGAAGAAAAATATGAGCTAATTGTCTACGAGACCGATGCATCAGCCTCACAGTTTTTTAGCACAACTATCCAGGATTGGAAGAATCAGCAATCTTATCCTGGACTTGAAGACGCAGACATGCCTGAAGGTGCAACAGAAGTAGACAGAATAAATGTGTATTTACGAAAAAATTGTAGGGGAGTCCACTAGTCCATACAATTATATGAAAACAAAGTACACAATTACGGCTCTAGAATGATTAGGACCTCAACTCACCAGAAAATAGCATTAGGACAAAAAATTGTTTTTTGGATTAGGCATGCTTGCCAATCAAATGTTTCCTGCTATATCTGGGACATTTATGGTGGTTTTAGTTCAGGATCCAGGATTCCCTGGCTGGATGTGGGGTTGCGTATAGGAAGCATAACCCACGTATTTCGTGAGAATCCACCCGGGAGCCGGCCGTCTCGCCGGCATCCGTGCCCCTGAATCCCCGCGTTTAAATTGGCCGTATTCAGTGTGCTGAGTTACAGGAAAGTATCTGAAGTAGCCATACTGCTGCCTACCTCTAAGGTCCGCTTGCAGTTGCGTTCCTGACCTTCAAAGAAAAATCCTGAACTTCCGGATTGGGTCGACAGTTGTCGTTAAGTGATTGTTTATATTAGTTTCGACACAACGTCCTGTTTAGAGCAGAAACTTGCAGCTCCTAATCTCTTGACCCTGAGTGCTGACTGGATCGGTAAATGTGTACTTCCGGCCACAGAAGTGGACGTTCGGATTCAATCAAAATAAGCGAAAAGCACAGATTACATTCAGCGATACCTGATCAGAATGGCTTCTTACCCGGACCAGCAAAGTACCAGATAATCAGGCCGATCAGCGGCAGAAGAAACACTACCAAAGACCAAACTAGTTTTTCGATAGTCTTTGCCGAGCTTTGCAGAATCATCACAATTGCAAAAATGTCCGCAATCAGGATTATGAGACCGCCAATTCCAGTTAGATCCATTGCTTCCTCCGGTTAATGATTGCCCAAGGCCCAATTCTAACCTTAATTGCTCGTGTCGTGGCGAGCACACTCTCTGGGTCGTCTCATGTCTTTTAGCTAATTATCTGATAGTTAGTTGCTAAACGACCGGGTACGGTCGGTAACCTACCGTTCCTGGCTCGCCTCTCATCGATTGTTGTAATGCCCGATGAAGACAGGAGTCTGCCAACAAGAGACCTTCAGCACTGGCTTGTCGCAATATGAATAGAATGTGGCCAGCTTCAGGTTACACGTCCAGCACACGGAATTATAATCACCCTGCATGCAACCTTATCATCACATAAACATCCGGCATCTGTGCCTTTATAGAAAAATACTCCTGCCCCTGATGCTGTTGCTCTGGCTGACTGGTGCCGGCGCGCAGTCAGATGCAGGCGCCAAACAACCCGTTGCGCCGGTTTCAATCATTGAAATTCCAGTGCGACTGTCTCTCGACCCGCTTACCAGGGCAGCTGAAAAGACCCTCCCACAGCAGGCAGGTAACTGGCGCACGTGGAAAGACTGGCACGGGATAAAGTCTCAATACCATGCATGGCGTGGACCGCTCAGCATTTCTGTCTCGGGTGATGTGTTACTGGTTCAGGCACATATCCGTTACTGGATCAGGGCACACAAAAAGATACTGGGTGCCATCAACCTAAAAGGCAGTTGCGGTATCGATGAACCGCCGCGACAGGCGTTGATAGGTATGCAGGTCCGCTTGGGATGGGGACCGGACTGGACTATGATGCCCGAGTTCCGCATCCTGCCGACTCGGTTTCTGGACCGCTGTGAAATGACGATCGCAGATATCGATGTCACACCTCTCGTCGAGAAGGAATTCCGCAAGCAAATGCAGAAAAGCCTACGAGCAGCGCTCCGGACGCTTGCTCCGGGCATGAATAAGATCCGGAAACAGGCACAGCGTACCTGGTTTTTACTGCAAGAACCGGTGGAACTTGGACAGGACAACCGGTTGATGTTCAGGCCGGTGAGTGTTGCGCTATCCGGCATAACTGGCCGGGGTAATAACATCGAGACACATCTTGCCGTTGCACTGCAGCCGGAACTGTTGACGGGAGCCGAATCGGCTTATGAACCAGTGCCGCTACCACCACTTCAACGATATTATCCCCGTTCTTCCGGGCTGAATGTGCACCTGGGCGTTAACCTGGATTTTGCAAGTCTCAGCAAGAAATTCTCTGTCACACTTTCCGGACAGTCCTTTGACATCAATGGCCAAAAGGCGGGCATCAAAAGTTTGGTCCTCAAGGGCAGCGGCCAGGAAATCGGGGCACGGGTGGAGTTGGTCGGCGAACTCGCCGGAACGATAGAACTGCGCGCCAGATTGGCCTATGAAACTGAAGAGCGGAAGCTGGAATTGCAGGAACTGGCATTTGACTATGATGCCGATAATCCAGCCGTGGCCCTGTTAGAGAAATCGTTTCATGAATACATCCGTCGGGCACTGGAAGACGCGGCCAACCAGGCATTAGCACAGCATCTCGATCTGCTCAGCGAGCGCCTTGAGACCGTTCTGAAGAAAATCATGCCGGCGGGTGTATTGCTCGATATGTCCGCCCTGCAGTTACACAGCCTGCAAATCCAAATCGTAGAGCAAAGTATCAGACTGGATGGGGCCGCCACCGGGAGTGCCCGACTCATGTTGCGCTGACCGGTAGTGAAAGGCTCCTGTCGGGCCCACCACTTCCCATATAATTCATAGCCTTATGACATCGGGATCAAGGGATGCAAAGTCCCCTGGTTTCATCCTATAGTGAGATTCAGGAGGCGTACGACGACGGGCGACGAGGCACGCACAATCCTGAATAACTGGAATACCGGCACCTACCCGAAGCAGCCAACACCTCATAAACGTCCGACTTCGGGGACAAACCCGACGCTCGGAGAGCCCATACATCCGGGGATCTATGTTTCTGCTTAAGGCGACTGTCGGCCAGAAAGCGACATTCACGGAGTTTGGGCGAATACCTCTCTGGAAATGGTCAAGCGCCTAAGCAGCTAAACGCCAGTGTTGAAGGCCGGTGCTGATCAAGGCGACTCCAAGGACCACCCCGAGCAGTATGGCGGAGCCTGCAGCTCCCAAAACGATTAGCAGCACGCCAAACACGATGCTTGACAATAGTCCGATTTTGCGAAGTACGGGTGGGTTGACTACCCCTGAGTCACGCAGGGCTGTCAGGCCGGTGATGCCGCTGAGGATAAGACCACCTCCAAGAATGACAGCCACCATCCATAAGGCCAGTCCCGGCCAGATCAGAATAACCACGCCGGCGATCACTTGTACCCAGGGGGCGAAAACGCTGACAGGGATTCCCTCCTTACGTGCGGCATTGACATAGAGCAGCGCCACGATGCCGCTGAAGAGCATCACGCCGCCGAGCAGCATCACCGCGAAGGTTCCGAAAAGGTAAGGAAGTATGATCGCAGCTACGCCAAGCAGGATAGTAGTGATAGCACTAAATTTCGTGGAATTCACGGGGCGACACCTGTAGAAATACGGAATTGATTCGTAGTCAGATTATGGTAATTGAACCTGGGCCGTGATGCCACGTGCAACTGCCGATGCCCCCGTCTGGTGAGGCCCGCTTTCAGCCAGAAGAAGACATTCAACCTTTCGAGTCACTGCACGACCTAAGGGCTCATATTTATATTACATGCTGTAGAAGGTTGTAACACTTAATGCTTAATATGTTTTTCCATTTGTATCTCTATCATCCTTTTATTCCAGGTCCATCGATCGCAAGTTTCTTTCATCTTGCGACATGCAGAGTCAGGCTGAGGTGCATATCCAGGGCATCTCCAATCTTTTGGCCCCGTCCACCCGACATCGGAAATAATTTCATCCGTTGTCATATCTTCGAACCAGATTCGGGAATAGTGGCGCGTCTTGCTATAGGTATCAACACGGTATTTGTGTCCTGCTTTTAGGTCGAAACATCCCATTCCCAATGGACTACCTGTTCTATAGGAGTACGAAGAGTAAAAAACGCAATAATTGCCTGGAGCCAAGCGAAATTCAGCAGGCATAGGCTTGCAGGCATGGTTAAATATATCGGCGTAAGTGCCAGTTTCCATATCTTTATGCTTCACGATATCGATGAAACCAGATCCTTTTATGATTACAACATCTATCTCCGCGGCTTCTTCATATCCTTTAGTTACATAAGGGGGCTCAAAAGAAGCGCAAGTGGATAAGAAAAGTGGCATGAATATAACAAGAACTATAGATTTACTTGCGTTCATATCTAGATCGTAAGTTCATGCGCATCCCTCCGCAAGAAGTGATGGATCAATGTCCGTATAGTGTTGATCCCGGTCTTTTAGCTAATTATCAAATAGTTATTTTCTAAACGACCGGTTGCGGGCTGATACCTGCCGTTCCTGGCTCGCATCTCACCAATTGTCGCAATGCCCGACGAAGACAGGGGTCGGCCAACTCCTGACCTACACGGACAACCAGCGAACGGCAGGAGTGCCGCAATACTTGCCGCCCCCTTCTCATAATCGTTCATCGCCAACCGGGGTCAGTTGGGCGATGAAAAATCGGCTGGATTAGCGATTGCATAGCCGCAGGTTTTTCATCAGGGGTGGAGACTCGACCACACGGAATCATATCCATGTTGCGTGGGGGCGCTTAACGGCCCTGCACGCGGAATGCCACCTGCACAGTTGATCGTCACTTTATTTTTTGATTGATTTTCTTAAGCGCCTTCAGGCCTTTCTTGCGTTGGGCGTGGAGGATCGTGCAACGCTTTTCCAGCGTTTCGCGCTTCTTACCCTTACCGGCCTTTTTATATTCGGCAATTAGCGCTTTTTCCTTCTTCTTGAGCTTGCCGATGATCGCCTTTAGTTCGTCCGCCTTTTTCTTGCGGCGTTTGGCATTGAGATTAAGGTAGTCTTCAAGACGGCTAAGGAGGTTTTTCTCTGTCATTCTGGTCTCCCGGGTTGGTAGGTCAGTTTTCTAAATACTATCTGCAACAAGAGTATCAGTTTTCGAGCTCGAGCAGCTCGTCTTCGCTCAATAGGACTTCATGCTCGGCATCAGTGAGGCTGCGGCTGTGCCTTACGAACAGGGTTTCGCCCATTTCCACGAGCTTGCTAAAGATCTCCTGAGCGTAGTTGGAATCATTCAGCAGCGAGACAGCCAATTCGCCAGGTATCCGGTCCTCGGACAATGCTGAGGCCATGCGTGCGTTGAATTTCTCGCAGAGGTCGTTCATGAGCAGACGCAGGTGGTCCAGCGATAACACTGGTGACTCGTCTATGGACTCCGTTCGAATCTCCTCCAGTTCCCGGATCAACAGGGACAGATGGACGCGCATATTGTTATAGATCAGGCGTTGTTCCTCGTTTGTCGATGCCGCTGCGGCTACCAGGTTCTTACGCAGGTGTTTGCTGGCCTTGATCGCTTCAACCATGTTCTGGTTGGCCTCGCGTAGCCAATGGATATCACCGGACTGATCATCCTGCCAGGAGAATCCGGCACGGCTGATAAAGGTGATGATGGCGCTGTACAGCGACTTTACCTGTTGTTCGTAGGCCGCATCCACATCGAAATCCGGCAGCTTGCGCTGGGACTGCGCGATCGCCACAAGGTCGGCGTCCGAGCAGATCTGTCCGCGCTCGAAGCCAAAAGTCCCCGCCAGGATATTGATGGTGTGGTCCCAAATCCGCAGAGTCTCCTGCCGGACTGCTTCCAGCGCGGTGTCCGGGAATTCCATGGTGGCATCGTTCAGAAATTTCGGTTGGCTGACAAGGAGGACCCTGGGTTCGAACAGGCCTTCCAGCAGGCTGACCAGTCTGCCGATCAACGGGAGCATCACCAGCACGCCAATGGTGTTGAACAGGGTATGGAACACCGCCAGCTTCAACGTGTAGTCATCCTCGGCGATGCCGACATGGGCGCTAATCCATTCTACTGATGCCATCATTTGATAGATGAACACGATCGCGATCAGACCGGTAACCAGATTGAAGATCAGGTGCGCCACAGCCAGCCGCTTGCCCTGTTCGTTCGCGCTCATCGAGCCGATAATGGCGGTGATGGTAGTGCCGACATTAGCGCCAATGGCCAACGCGAGCGCGTTTTCGTAGGTAACCTGCCCGGCGGCAAGCGCGGTGATGGTCAATACCAGCGTGGCATGGCTGGACTGCATCACCACCGTTGCCGCAATGCCAATACCGGCGAACAGGAACAGCCCGGGGTAGCCGGCGACGGCGAACTTGGCGAGGTCGAAGCCGTCCTTAAAAGCCTCAAATCCCTCTTTCATGTAGTGGATGCCGAGAAACAGAAAACCGAGGCCGACCAGGATGTAGCCGATGCCCTTCAGGTTCTTGGAGTTCTGGAACAGTAACAGCACGCCAAAGACCAGCATCGGCATCGCATAGGCTGAAATCTTGACCTTCAGGCCGAAACCGGCGACCAACCAGGCACCGGTGGTGGTACCGATATTCGCACCGAAGATGATGCCGACCCCTGAAAAGAGGTCGATCAGGCCGGCACTCAGGAAGGATATGGTGATTACCGAGACCAGCGAGCTGGACTGCATCAGGGTGGTGCTGACGATACCGAAACTGAGACTCTTCCAGAGCTTGTCGGTCGTATTTTTGAGTATACGTTCCAGGGTGCCACCGGCGAACGCCTGGAATCCCTGTTCCAGAG
>JBATIF010000207.1:0-5764 GCA_049667605.1 Gammaproteobacteria bacterium | reverse complement strand
TGCCATCGTCGCCGTTTCTACGGCAAGCGCACCCAAAAGCACGACCGCAACAAGCGCAAGGCTTGTTGCTAGCCCGGCCGCCGGATCGCCTCGCAACACGACTGAGACAATGCGAACGGCCCCTACAATCACTACTGCAACAGCAAGGAGCGTCACACCGCCCGCCAACAAGCTTAGCGCGCCGACAAGCGATGCCAGGGCGAAGGTTCGCACACCGGCCGAGGTTTTCTCCCCATACCTGTGTGCATGCCGCTCGCGCTCGATACCAATCAGGAGGCCAATCCCCAAAGCCTCGATCAACGACAAGAAATATTCTGTATCCACTTCCATCAGTGCACCATTTGTAACACACCTGGCATCCGTGCATAGATGCCCAAAGGATCAGCCGATTGCTTTTCGCCTTTCAGGGGGCTGCCTTCTTCCATCGCTTCACCCAGCGACTGTTTGAAATCTTATAAAAACCCCCTTCGGCATCGTTTGCACTTGCGTTCCAATATGCCCTTTCGGGGACCGTCGCGAAAATTGCAGCGATCCACCTTTCGCTCCCATATATCCAAAACCATGATTTGCACAGGCCTTTGGTTTATCCCAATACTTGCCGAAATCACTACTTCCGCAATCACAAGGAAAACCCCTTGAGCCACCGTCCGAGAAAAAGGTTTGGCAAGAACCTGCTCGCTTGATATGCACTGTACATTCGTTTCGGGTCGACTCCGATGTCTGTCACGCATCGCAAATATACTAAAACACTATACGTCATTCTTGCGTCGTACTCGGCCTGTTAGCAAAATCTTATTTTGATTCAGTCTGCATGGTCCAGTATCGGGCTGACACCTGACGTTCCTGGCTCGCCTCTCACCGATTGTTGCAATGCCCGACGAAGACTGGAGTCGGCAAAACCCGCTCATCCGAAAAATTTATGCGAATGTCCGATTTAGAGATTTTCGGCAAGAAAGTTGATAGTAATCACCTCCAGGTAGAGGAATGGTGGTGGTCAGAGCTGAGCTTGCCAATCACGATCCCCAACGCAATCCCCAATAGCGCCAGCATCCATACCACCGTGGGGCCCGCCGGCCAGTCAAACAACAACGAACACATCAGGCCACCGGCGAGTGCCACCGCCCCCAGTCCATAACCTGTGGCAATTGCAGCAATGCCCTGCATGCGGCGAATCACTACCGCCGGAATAATCAGACTGGAAAACACCAGGTACACACCAACCAGTTGTACGGACGCTGTAACTATGACTGCGAACAATAGATAGAAACGCATACGTCCCGGCCCCAACCAATACCAGATCAGCAAGACCGGCAGGTAAACCAACGCAATGACGATCAGTTGATCTACCCCAACCCACAGCAGCTGACCCGCCAGCAAGTCCGAGAGATGCTCTGCGCCATGCGGATTTCCGGCCAACAATAGCAACCCACCGGTTGCTGCCATTACGAAGGTAATACCAATAAGCGCCTCCTGGATTTCAGGCCAGTAGCGTTCAAAACTGTGAATCAGTATCGCCCCCAGTATCGCACTGCCCACCGCGACCCCCTGTGTCTGCCATCCACCTGCATCCCAACCGAAAGCCAGTGCTGCAATCACACCCAGACCGGCGATTTGCGCCACTGCCAGGTCAATGAAAATGATCCCGCGGCGCAGGACTTCACGTCCCAGCGGAACATGGGTAGCAATCACGAGCAAACCAGCCAGCAGCGGCATACCGATGATTTCAAGTTCCAGCCCGTCTGGAGTCATGGCACCCCCTTCAGTAACCGGTGCAGGGTGTCGTCAAACAAGCCGAACAGATCCTGTGCCTTATCCGAACCACCCACTGTAAATGGAAGTTCAACGTCCACAATGCCGGTGCGTGCAGACAACCATTTCGCGCCCCTGTCATTCTGGTAGGCAGCACGTACTATCATATCGGCGGGTTGCTGCTCCATTTGTGCAACCAACCTGGCCAGGTCGCTACTGCCGGGAGGAACACCGGGTTTCGGCTCTATGGTTGCGACTCGCACCATTCCCAACCATTGACTCAAATAGACCCAGCTGCGGTGCTCCACCACCATGGTCATACCCTTGAGCGGTAGCGCTGCCTTCTCCCACCTGTCGATGGCAGATTCCCAACGGGAGAGAAAGTCATCCAGGTTGATTTGATACTGTGGCGCATTGCCTGGATCAATAGTCGACAATCGCTGTGCCAATACCTTTGCTACCGCTGCCATATTATGTGGGTTCATCTGGATATGCGGGTTTCCCTGGGCATGAATGTCACCTTCGGCTCGATCGAGACGCTGTGGGCGATCCAGTAAAGAAACGGCCGCTGCTGCTTCCAAATAACCCGGCTGGCCAGGCTGGACCCGCGGATTGTTCGCTCGACGCAGTAACAACGGCAACCACGCGGTCTCGAGTCCAGCACCCGTGCAGATGGCGAGGTCTGCCTTGCGCATCCGTGCGATCAGGCTCGGCCGTGCCTGGATATGATGGGGATCCTGCATGGCGGTTGTGGCGGAAGTCGCTCCTACCAAATCCCCACCCACTTCCCGTGCCAGGGCGGCCCATTCTGGTTCACAGGCAAAAATCGATAGCGCTGCGATTGAAGGCAACGGAATGAAAGCCACGATGCCAACCATTAGTATGAATCGAAACATCTTGCCCCCCTTCAAAACTGGTGCGCCCCGTGTGCACCCAGACTCATAATGTACTGGAGATAAAAACGATCGACCGAATTTACGTCAGACTCATCACGATCGTATTGCAGCCGAAATCGGCTGAATTCACTGTTCGACCAGTCCAGCATGGCCGTGTATATTTTCGGCGACACCCCCAGTGTATCCAGTGAAGTGCCAGCAAATGTAAAACCCGGATCATCGCTATCGACCCAGGCATAGCGCATACCTGCCCGCCATTGCGGCATAAACTGATAGATGCCTTCGAGATACCCTCCCCACTGGTCCTCGTCGTAGGCCAAAGCACCCCCACCATCGGGCGTGAATAGCCCGTCCTGATTCTGCCAGAACAGCGCGCCTTCAAGTTTCAAATTTTTCCGGTACGGATTGCCATTGGGCGCCCATTTCCATACGCCATCCAGAATGGCCAAATCGACATCTCCGTCAAAAACATCACCATCACCGGAATCCCTGTCCTTCGCACGGGCTGACAACCAGGACAAGCCTGCCAGCCAGCTGTGGCTGATGCCAACATCGCCCCCGGTACGGCCGAACAGGCTCCAGGCGCCCTTGCCATCATGGCCAGAACCACCGGCAGGAAACTTTGCGCCCCGCAGCCACTCACCGCCCACCTCCATAAACAGGTCGGTCGGCGCCAACCAGCGCGCCTGGACACCGTCATCAAGATATTGGCCGTTCAGAAACACCCGGTATGGCAGAGGCCGATCAACGAAGTCATCAGCGTGTCGATGAAACTGGTTGCGATATCCGATGCCGGAGAAGAAGCGGCCACCCCGTAATTGCAAGCCATGCGGCAACGCCAGGGTCTCGAACCAGGCCTCCTCCAGCTCGACCTCCGTCGATCCATCCTCGTCGGCTATGGCCAATGTTAAGTTGCCAAAGAACTTGTCATCAATATTAGCCTTGGCGTTGAACTCGGACTCACCCACAGAAAACCCATCAGTCCCCGGACCGGCTTCTTCATCGAGCATAAATCCCGGCACGACGGAATCATTGTTACTGGAAAAACTTGCCGCAGTGCCCACCAGCACGACCCCAATCGATGGATTGAAGTCATTCGACTTTTCCTGAGCAACGGGTGCTTCAGGGATTTCACCCTTTGCAATCGCTACTGGTTACCTGGGTGAATCTTCCAGTGACTCGATGCGTGCTTCCAGTGCATTTATTTGCATCTCGTAGGCACGCTTTATTTCTGACAACTCTTCCCTAAGCAAATCAACTTCAGTCAATTCGCCGGCAGTCACAGTGGAACCGGATATTGCACATAACAATACAATCACGCACCTTCTGATATACATAGTTACCTCCCGATAAAAACAACAGGTAGCGTGGCGGATCCAGATGGAACCACCACGTTAATAACAAGGTTGAATCAGAGAGAGATGAAGGGTGGTGCGCGGGACTGGAAAGATAATATGTTTACTGCAACAAATTGCTGCCATTGTGAATCAGGGGTACAGACAGAGGAAGTCTTGGCCGGCCATCCAAAAGTGGACATCGGCAAGACGTTGCCCAATTGCTGTACATACAGGCACAGCACACAAATTTCCGAGGAATTTGTATCCGTATCATGATGATGCCCCAGCGCAATTGACTGTCCCAGCAGCAGCACCAGGATCAACGCACAGTGCGAAATAATGCGAACAAACATTTTTCCTGGAACAGGCATGATCATGTGGCCGAAACCATAGATTGTCTCGGGATACCAGTCAAGCCACTATAAAGCAGCGCATAATTTTTCAAATCGGGCATTTCCACATCGTAACCAAACGGCTGCTTTGGGTCGGTTTGATCCTGTCCTTTAGCGAAATTTTATATAAGACAAGACTAAATGTCCGGGGTCGAGCAGATTCAGGACATTTCTCACCCCCACCCCACCACCTCGGGGCTCAGCCGGCGGATTTCGTCCGCATGAAAGCCTGTCCTGCCGCTGCAACGCGACCCGGTTTACTTGTCCAGAACGATCTTCAGATTTGCAATGGCGCTCTCGACCTCTGTGTCTCGCAGCTTGGCAAGTGCGTCATCGGTGGGCAGACGTGACAGGAAGCTTTCCGGCATCTCCCAGTCGACATGGACTTTGAGCTCAGTCCCGCCGTCTTTTGCCTGTGCCGTATATGTCCAGGCACTCTTGATGCCGCCTTCACTTTCAAATGAATAGAGGCGTCCTGCCTCTTTTTTCGTGCAGCGCGCTGTTCCTTCGAACACCATGCCCAGGGAAAGCCATTGCCAGGTCCATGTGGCACCCTCGCCGGCAGGGTCGCCCTCGATGTTGTCGATGCTCTTCAATGCTGATATGAACAATGGCCTGTTGCGTACATCAGAGATGTAGTTCATCACCTCCTCCGGTGAGTTATTGATATGTGCAACGGCTTCGAAAGTTATTGTGTCAGTCATGTGTTCTTCTCCTTCAGAAAGATATGTATCCTGGGGACCGGTCCCGGGTACTGCTTGGACAGCCAACTCCTGAGCAGTTCTACTTTACCCCGACCCGACCGGCAAGGAAGCAGAACCAGCACGAAACCCCTGCAAACCATAAGAAGCCTCAACTGCTTTATCACCTGGCTGGACTCCATCAGTATGAATCCGCTGCAGGCCGTGGATTCTTCGAACGGCAATAATAGTCGTCGGCATGCGTCACGAATCGACTCACGAAATTTTTCTTCATCCATACGAAAGATCCATACGTGCCCCGTAGCAATCAGTGCAACCGAGAGCACAAGCAATGCGAGGAGTACACGCATCTCTGTCTCCGTTGCGCCGTCACCCACTTCCAGGGCCAGGACAATGAATCCTGTCATGGCAATCAATATCCAGCCAAATCGCCCGAAGCGCAGCGTCGCTGGCTGTCGGGAAAACAGGAACAGGGCCAGATAGATAACTGGTATCATGCCTGCTAACAGACTCAGGCTTGTGCTCATGATAACCCTCAAGGCGCACGGCTCGCCTCAGAAGCTTCTGCCAACCCGGTAGTGACAACTTCACCACCCGCAAGCAGATTCCTGAAGCCACACCCAGGCCGGACGCCTGTCAGGACAGGCACGACAAAATTATCTACCATCAGTATGTGCATCGCGCCACTC
>JBATIF010000206.1:0-3461 GCA_049667605.1 Gammaproteobacteria bacterium | reverse complement strand
ATATCGGTGGTCTCAACGAGTGGTATAACATCGATATCGTCAACCTGATCTGTGACCGGCTCGACGAGATCAAGCCGGCTGCGCAATCTTACCGGGACCAGGTTACCTATGTAAGAGACCGCCCCGGGCATGACAGGCGTTATGCCATCGATGCCGGCAAGATGAAGACGGAACTGGGCTGGTCGCCGCGGCATGATTTCAGCGCCGGTATCGAGGCGACCATCCAATGGTACCTGGCAAACCTGCCGTGGTGTGACCGTGTGCGCAGCGGCGCATACCAGGACTACTACGCACAGCAGTACGGTTAACAGCCCGAACATTGGCGGAAAGTTGTAATGCGCTCCAGCATCAAAAACATCAACCGGTAGGAGCGGATCTCATCCGCGATAACCCTGCATGGGAGACCAACACATGACCAACACCGCTGACCTGACCATCGATGGCAAGCACTATGAACTCCCCGTCGTCGAGGGTACCGAGGGCGAACGCGCCATCGATATCACCCGGCTGCGCGAACTCACCGGCCTGACCACGCTCGATCCGGCCTACGGCAATACGGCGAGTTGCAAAAGCGACATCACCTATATCGACGGCGACCGCGGAATCCTGCGCTACCGCGGCATAGCGCTGGACTGCTTTGCCGAGCAATCGAACTTTGTCGAGGTCGCCTGGCTGCTGATCTTCGGTCACCTGCCCAACCATGCCGAGTACCAGAGTTTCAGTGCGGAACTGACCAGTAATGCCAACCTCGACGAGGACATGAAGTATCACTTCACGGGCTTCCCGCGTTCCGCACCACCGATGGCGGTGCTCTCGGCCATGATCTCGACGCTGTCCTGCTTTCATCCCGAACTGCTGGACCTGGACAACCCCGACCAGTTCGAGCGGGCGGCAGCGCGCCTGATCAGCAAGATACGTACGCTCGCGGCCTATACCTTTCGTGGCATGCGTGGCCTGCCCTATATCTACCCGGACCCGAAACTGCCCTATGTGACCAACTTCCTGCACATGATGTTCTCCGAGCCCTACCAGCCCTACCTGTGCGAACCGGAGGTCAGAACCGCACTCAACCTGGTACTGATTCTGCACGCAGACCATGAGCAGAACTGCAGCACCTCGACGGTGCGCATGGTGGGTTCAAGCCGCGCCAACCTGTTTGCCTCCTGTGCTGCAGGCGTGTCTGCCCTGTGGGGACCGTTGCACGGCGGTGCGAATATCAAGGTCATCGAAATGCTCGAGGCCATCCACAAGGGCAAGCAGTCGCCGCAGGAATTTGTCAACCAGGCCAAGGACAAGTCCAGCAAGGTGCGCCTGATGGGCTTCGGCCATCGTATCTACAAGAATTTCGACCCGCGCGCCACCATGCTGCGCAGCGTCAGCGAAGAACTGTTCAATAAACTCGGTGTCAATGACCCGCTGCTGGATATTGCCCGCAACCTGGAGGATATTGCGCTCCACGACGATTATTTCCTGGAACGCAAACTCTACCCGAACGTGGATTTCTACAGCGGAATCATCCTGCGCGCCATCGGCATCCCGACCAACATGTTCACCGTGCTGTTTGCCATTGGCCGGCTGCCCGGCTGGATAGCCCACTGGTACGAGCAGAACAGTGACCCGAAGATGCGCATCAGCCGGCCGCGCCAGATCTATACCGGCAACACCGAGTCCCGCTATGTACCGATGGAGGAGCGCGACTGAAGCCGCATGAGGGCGCGGACTCCGCCGCGCCTAGAAATCGAAGGTATCGCTCAGTGCCTGTTGCAGCAGGCGTTCCTCGCGCAGGATCTCGATGCGCTTGCGCGCCTCGAGAGAGCCCGGTGCGGACGGCCCGGCATCGTCCAGCCCGAGTTCCTCAGCAAGTTCAGCATCGATATCGATATATTCAGGGGATTTCGCGGGCGCCGGTTTCTTCGGCTGCACCGGCTTTGCAGCAATGACCCGCTTGGCCGGCTTGCCCGCCGCAGACTTGCGGCGGGCAGCTGATTTGCGCACCACCGCCTGCTTGCAGCCGGCACGTCGTTTACTGACGGCTGCGGTGTCGCTACTGCGCGGCATCGGCATCACCCTCAATCGTATCCGGCTCGGCCGTGGGCACATAGTCGACTTCGGCGGCATTCTCAACTATCAGCTCACCGCGTGAGGCCAGGCAGCCATTGATGTAATCATCGCTTTGTTCGGCAGGGATGTCGTAGTCGAGCACCTCCTGGCGACAGTCGCCGGCGGCATCGGCGGACACGGCCATGCTGTAGCCAGCGCCTGCCAGCATGACCAGCAGGAGCCCCGGCACAGTGTTCATAATAGTTCGATTCATTCACGTATCTCCGGGTCGCAGCGTTGCTGAGCAATAAACAGGTCCAGGCGCCCATGCGGCGGGTTTGCCGGTGGCCTGCGGTCATGTATATCTGTACGAAACGATGGCCGGGCAGGGGCGGCCCTGCATCGCCATTCCGCGGGCAGCGTAACAACCGTCACCTGCAGCACCTGTATAGGGCGGCTATGATTGACTGGCAAACGAAATATAATCCGGTTCACGATCAATTATTTTTATCAATGGCGGAACACCATGGACATTGAATCACTGCGGACTTTCCTGGAGGTGGCTCGAAGCCGCCACTTCGGCAAGGCCGCCGAAGAGCTTTGCGTGACCCAGTCCGCTGTCAGCGCGCGCATCCGCCAGCTGGAACAGACCATGGGCGTGGCCCTGTTCACCCGCAAGCGTAATAACATCCAGCTGACGCCAGCGGGTCAGCAACTGCGCAAGCACGCCGAGACCATCGTCCAGGTCTGGGTGCGTGCCCGCCAGGAGACCGGCTTGCGCACTGAATTCAGCCGCGGGCTGGCCGTGGGCGCCATGTGGGATCTCTGGGAGACGCTGCTGCGGGACTGGCTGGCGGACATGCGCCGTGATATGCCGGATACGGCCTTGCAGGTCGAGGCCGGTAGCGCCCACCTGCTGATCCGCAAGCTGGTCGAAGGCGTCATTGATCTTGCCGTGCTGTTCGAGCCGCCGCAGTTGCCGGAACTGGAAATACGCGAGCTCGGGTTTATCAAGCTGGTACTGGCCAGTACGCAACCCGGGCAGACACTGGAACAGGCATTTGCAACCGGTTACATCATGGTGGACTGGGGCACGGCCTTTGCACATGCCCATGCCCGTCATTTTCCGGATATGCCGGCAGCCGTTCTGCACGTGAACCTGGGCGCGCTCGCCTTGCATCACCTGCAGCATACGCATGGTGCCGCCTACCTTCCCGGGCAGCTGCTGGCGGGGGCACACGGTCGCCGCAAGCTTTATAGTGTCAGGCATGCGCCGCCGATCGAACGGCCGGTTTTTGCCGTTTACCGCAGCGGCTCGGATCGCGAGGACAGCATCCGCCAGGCGCTTGGCTTGCTAAAGGCAGGCGTGGCTGCCGGAAATAGCTGATTTTCGTACCTGTAGCGTCCTTTTGTGAGGCCTG
>JBATIF010000205.1:0-3223 GCA_049667605.1 Gammaproteobacteria bacterium | reverse complement strand
CTTTCGGATCCAGCCCCTTGATATCGGCAAAGTCCCCGGCCCTTATCTCTTTAAAGTCGACTTTCTGGTAGAAGGTGTTCCAGTACGCCTTGAGTGTGCCATCCGGAAAGCGCACTCTAAGTATGGGCAGGCCGGGCTTTCTCATGAACAGCTTTTTCAGATGCTTTTCATCCGGTGTGACGTGTCCCTCCGGTCCCGCAGTACCATGGCCCTCCCAGAACTCATCCCAATCGATAAAGAAGTCCCGGTACGGGGATTCATTGCCGTTTTTCAACAGGTCCTGGAACTGCGGCGAGCGCACAGACAGGTGATTGAGCACCAGGTCGAGTTTGATCTGGATACCAAGCTTGTTGAGCTCTGCCAGGTCTTTCGGGCTGACGAACTCTTCATTGATGTTGTAATCAATGATGGAAAAGCCGCGATCCAGATCGCTGTTGAAAAAGGTGGGCAGAATGTAGAACAGTGAAAAGGCATCCTTGAACTCCGGCCTTTGGAGTAATTCCACCGTATCCGCCAGCCTTGTACCAATACTGTCAGGGTAGGCGTTCAGCATTACCCCTCTGGGCAAAGTTTGTGCACTGGAATCCGGGTCGTTATTCATGACGTATCCTTATTTTCAAACTTGGTTCTCAAGGTGTGTCTGCCTGCCACAGGTGGGCAAGAGGGCGCTGCTGAGGAGACATTCTCTGTACTTTAGAACCCGAAAGCTAGTTTGTTCAACCTGAAATCGTTGTCAAGCAGAATCAATGGCATTATGACGACGGGGAACCGGAATCCCCCGATGCATCCGATAGCGGGGGAACCCGGGAACCGCGTGTCATTGAGTGCTCTATATACCGATTTTCCAGCGCAGGGTGATGGAGAAAAACCAGAAAATACATCTTCTTTGCAAGATCAACATAACCATCACGCCTGGCGGTAGCAGGTTTTTTCAATCAGGTGTCCCGAAAGTTGCCATACAGACCGCGCAAAAAATTACTGCATGTGGTTATTTACAGAACGCCGAGGGATGCTTGTCAGGAGACCAGGAAGTTTCGCGGGAACCCGCGCTAGTTTTCGGAGGTCCGGGCGGTTTTATGCAGGGTTACATCGGTCCCGCACAGTCACGTGAAAGAGACACAAGCAATTCATACCTATAGCTCGTTGATATGCTGCAAGCACCAACTTGCCCGGGCCAGCGTAGCATCCCGGGTTTCCTGGCTTTGCCTGTCCCAGTTTCGGTAAATCATGCCAATGCGGGGATTGGCAGCAAACCTGTCACGATGTCGAATCATGAAATCCCAGTAAAGACTGTTGAATGGGCAGGCCGAGTTCGTGGATTTTTGTTTAACATCGTAACTGCAGTGCTTGCAGTAGTCGCTCATCTTGTTGATATAGTTACCGCTGGCGCTGTACGGTTTGGAGGCAATTAAACCGCCATCGGCAAACTGGCTCATGCCACGGGTATTGGGCATTTCCACCCATTCAATGGCATCGATGTAAATTCCGAGATACCAGGCATCGACCTGTGCTGGATCTATGCCGGCGAGCAGGCAGAAATTCCCGGTAATCATAAGCCGCTGAATATGGTGCGCATAGGCGTACTCCAGTGACTGACCGAGCGCTTGTTGCATGCATTTCATCCGGGTCGAGCCATCCCAGAAGTAGCCGGGCAGATCACGCCTCGCATCAAGCTCGTTAAGCCCGGCATAGGCGGGCATATTGACCCAGTAAACCGCGCGGACATATTCGCGCCAGCCGATAATCTGCCGTACGAACCCCTCGATTTGTGCGATTGAAATATGGCTCTCATCTTTTTCGAAACACGCTATTGCCGCATTTACCACTTCAAGCGGATGCAGTATTTT
Source organism: Gammaproteobacteria bacterium (assembly GCA_049667605.1). GTDB lineage: Bacteria > Pseudomonadota > Gammaproteobacteria > UBA9214 > UBA9214 > UBA9214. The sequence goes on along the minus strand of JBATIF010000205.1, from coordinate 1,376 downwards.
GCAATTCATTGCAAACGACAGGCGTGAATGATAAAGACTCCAGCGGTGCTCGTGCTGACACGTCATCGCATCCTGAAAACGGCCAAACCCCGGCAGGCAGTATTCACAAAAGTACGTAAGTAACTCAAGCGCCTGGGACCGGTTTACAGGCCATAACAATGAGGCGCTGCGCTCGCCGAAACAGTCAATTTCATGCCTGTCGATACGCTGCAGGATATGCCCGACATCGTTATCGAAAACCAGTGGGCTTGGTACTTCGAGCAAATCAGCGGGCTTGAGCTTGTTACGATTTTCGCTGTCGTAGTTCCACTTGCCGCCTTGCGGTTGATCCCCATCCATGAGCAAGTCCAGCTGCTTGCGGATTTTGCGGTAAAACGCTTCCATGCGATTGTGCCGGCCCGCAATGACATAGTCCTCGAACCGGTGTTCCGGCAGCAGGAAGTGCTCGCTGTCGTACTCCTTTATCCGGATGTCGTCGGGCAGTTGTAAATTTCGCAGTTGCTGCCGCAAACGATATTCATCCGGAGACTGATACTCGAATCGTGACACGCCATACTGCTTGCAAATCCATCCGATCAAGCCGGATAAGCTGTCAAACTTGATGGTGTCATCGAGTGTTAGATGAACAGTGCGGTGGCCGCTGGCATCGATCTCCTCAGCGAAGGCTTCCATTGCGGCAAAAAATGCACAAATCTTCTGAACATGATGACTTACGTAAGTTGCTTCCTGGTGAAGTTCGGCGACGACGTACATAACGCCGGTATTTACCTGCTCGAACCAGCTGTGTTGCCTGTTCAACTGATCGCCAAGGATCAGGCGCATTGTATGCACCTGCGCAGTGGATTCTGACTTATGCTTGATCATCCCGATCACCAGTTATTTTCGTCGCCTGTAATGTATGCTTTTACAGGTAAACTTGCGAACCGGCAATCGGGTAAAAGTACAGAGACATACGATAAGAGTATTTGCAGAAAGAGATTTACGTTTTGCAATTTTGATAAGGTCAAGCAGAACGTCTTCCGCCGGTATCGGAGTTGCACCCGGTATGAACCGACCGCCTGGAGCGTGAGGCGGGATACCGACGGAGACGTATTTTCTAGCGACCCGGGCGGCTATTCAGACGCTCGTTCGCGAAGTTGCTTTGTGACTTAACACGAACTCTTTTGGGTTCACGCTTCAGGACCCGGTAGAACAGGTAGCCAAAGGCAGCCAGGATACCAATGCGTGAAAGCACATAACCCGTTGCTACTAATGCAATATCATTTTCCATATCGAGCACCTCCGTTGATACTAAGTAAAAGACCGCCAGCTGCCGGCCACTATTGCCAGCAACCTATCTCACCCAGGCACTGCACCAGCCTGCCGCGGCAACCTGC
>JBATIF010000204.1:0-58281 GCA_049667605.1 Gammaproteobacteria bacterium | reverse complement strand
GCCTGACACTGTCGCCCGGGAACTCGCAGGTGATGATCTGTGGCAATCCTGCCATGGTGCGTGACACCCAGGCCATACTTGAGGCCCGCGGCCTGAAAAAGAACAAACGCCGCGAACCGGGACACATAACGACGGAGCAATACTGGAAGGATTAAGGGAAGTACAAAGGTTTTCGTCGCGTAGGAGCGCCTTGCAGGCGCGATAGGGACTCATGCATGGGCATCGCGCCTGCAAGGCGCTCCTACCGGAAGTTTCGATAGCAGTGCGTGTGCTACAAGAACAACGTCAAAACCCCGGTATAACCATACAGACGGTTATGTGAAATCTCGCCATTGGCGAAGAACCCGACCAGCGGAAAGTCGCCAAGCTGTTCGTGGATCAGCTTTAATTCTTCGGAATTATTTCCGAACTGGTTGCGACCACGTCCAAGGCAGCTGTAATACACCCCGCCCCTGATCTCACCCGTGGTGCGTTTTCTAAGGTCCTGCAACATGCGGATCATATCCTCGCGAGCCGTGTCGCCGTCCCGCTTGCAGAACATGATGGTCGCGTCTTCCTCGAGGTTGTCTCCGATGGCCAGCAGCTGCTGCTCCGGATCGATGCCGATCAGGTTGCGTACCAGGTAATCGCCGGTGTCAGACCCGCTCACCGGCAACCCGGCAAAGATATAACCGGCCACACGTGAAAGATCCTTTGCAAGAACCTCCCCGACATCCTCCTTGAAGACTTCCAGCGCCGGTCTGCCATCGAGTTCAGCGACGATATTGCCCTGGCACCCGGAAATCATGTGCTTCTGTCCCAGTGGCGTGCAGCCCTGGGTCACTGCGCTTATCACCCGGATTTCAGAGGAGAACAGCACACCCGACAGCCCATACTCATAGATCTCACCGGCCACCTGGAACTGGAGGTCTTCATTGGCGGCAGAAGACAGGCCGCCGACGAGAAAACCGGGGTCCAGCTCTGCCGAGAGGGACTCGATCAATTGTGCGATATGGGTATTACGCGGATCACCATGAACGATGCAGAAATGCGCGGAGTGCTCGGCTATCCAGTTTTTGTTCTTGCCAAGCATGTCGGCCAGTGCTTCCAGCCCCGAGGGAATCAGACGATAGCTGTCCGCGGGCAATGTGGCCAGCATAACAACGGCTGCCGGCTCTTCGTAAATCTCCAGGTTGCTGTAGCAGATGCCACTGCCGACCGTACCAACCCAGTCGGTGATGCCTGTTTCCTTGCGCAAATATTCAACCAGGTTATCCAGGTAGGGAGCCAGCGCTTCTGTCAGGTACAGCAGCCCCAGGTTGGCTGAGGACGGCTCTGTGCCAAGATTTACGAGGCACTGATCGATAACCGACTGCCATGTTTCGCCACGGGCGCAGGCCGCCTTGAATGTTGATGATCTCATAGGTTGATTGTAAGCATTAAACCCGTTTCAAGGCAGAAAACTTTCATCAACCGCCAGCATGCAGCCACACGGCTAGGTGTCATAACCAAGGACGGGCGCCAGCCAGCGCTCGGCTTCCGCGATATTCATGCCCTTGCGCTGTGCGTAGGCCTCGACCTGGTCGCGTGCCAGCTTGCCGATACCGAAATAGCGGGCTTCCGGGTGGGAAAAGTAGAAACCGGAAACCGAGGCCGTGGGCAACATGGCAAAACTCCCGGTGAGGGTCATACCTGCATTTGCAGCCGGGTCAATCAGCTCCCAGAGCAGGCCTTTCTCCGTATGATCGGGACAAGCCGGGTATCCTGGCGCCGGGCGGATGCCGCGGTACTGCTCTTTGATCAATTCTTCATTGCTCAGATTTTCAGCCGTTGCATATCCCCAGAATTCCTTGCGTACGCGCTCATGCATGCGTTCGGCAAAGGCCTCGGCGAGCCGGTCTGCAAGTGCTTTCAGCAGGATGCTGTTGTAATCATCATGGTCGGCCTCGAACTCTGCAACCTTCTCTTCGATACCGATACCTGCAGTGACTGCAAACGCACCCATGTAATCCTTTACCCCGGACTCTTTCGGCGCAATGTAATCGGCCAGGCTGTAGTTGGGGGCCTGGTTGCGGTGTTTCATCTGCTGGCGCAGGAAATGGAAAACGGTCCGCACTTCACCGCGCGTGTCATCCGTAAAGATTTCCACGTCACTGTCATCGATGGAATTGGCAGGAAAAATGCCAATGACGGCGCGGGCCTGCAGCCATTTCTCACTGACAATCCTCTCCAGCATGGCCTGTGCATCACTGAACAGGCGGGTAGCCTCCTTGCCGACGACTTCATCATCGAGAATTTTTGGATATTTGCCAGCCAGCTCCCACGCCTTGAAAAACGGGCTCCAGTCGATATGCGACACCAGTTCGGCCAGGGGATAGTCATCGAACACCTTCATACCCAGTAACACCGGTTTGGCTGGCTGGTAGTTGCTCCAGTCGGTGCTGAACTTGTTGGTGCGTGCCTCTGCAAGTGTGGCGAACTGGCGTGACTGCTGCTGGCCGGCACGCTGCTCACGCAGCTGCAGATATTTTTCCTTGATTCCGGCGATGTAGGCCTCGCGCTTGTCCTTGCTCAACAACGCACTGGCAACGCCGACAGCGCGGGAGGCATCGGGGACATAAACCACCGCCCCGCTGTACTGCGGGTCTATCTTTACCGAGGTGTGTATTTGTGAAGTCGTTGCACCACCGATCATAAGTGGTATGGTAAAGCCCTGGCGCTGCATTTCCTTGCCAAGGTGAACCATCTCGTCCAGTGATGGCGTAATCAGCCCAGACAAGCCAATGATATCGACATTTTTCTCACGTGCCGTTTTCAGAATGGTTTCAGCCGCCACCATAACCCCGAGATCGATGACCTCGTAACGGTTGCACTGCAGCACGACGCCGACGATATTTTTGCCAATATCGTGTACGTCACCCTTGACAGTCGCCATCAGGATGCGGCCATTGGTCTGCACCTCTTCATCCTTGCCCGTTTCCATGTAAGGCAGCAGGTAGGCCACCGCCTTTTTCATGACACGTGCGGATTTGACCACCTGTGGCAGAAACATCTTGCCGGCCCCGAACAGGTCGCCAACTACATTCATCCCGTCCATTAGGGGGCCTTCAATCACGTCCAGTGGCCGCAGCGCCGCAAGCCGGGCTTCCTCGGTATCGTCCTCGATAAAATCCGCAATGCCCTTGACCAGTGAATGTTCCAGGCGCTTGTTGATCTCCCACTGGCGCCATGCCGGATCTTCCGCAATGACTTTTTTGCCATCACCTGCATATTCAGCGGCGATATCCAGCAGGCGTTCTGTCGCATCTTCGCGGCGGTTCTGTACGACATCTTCAACACGCTCGCGCAGCGCGGCAGGGATCTCTTCGTAGATTGCCAGTTGCCCGGCGTTAACGATGCCCATGTCCATACCGGCCTTGATGGCGTGAAAGAGAAATACCGAGTGAATTGCCTCGCGTACCGGGTTATTGCCGCGGAATGAAAATGAAACATTGGAAACCCCGCCGGAGACCAGTGCATAGGGCAGTTTTTCCTTTATTTCACGGGTTGCCTCAATGAAATCAACTCCGTAGTTGTTGTGTTCCTCGATGCCGGTGCCAATCGCAAAAATATTCGGATCGAAAATAATATCTTCCGGGTTGAAGCCGACTTTTTCAGTCAGTATCCCATAGGCGCGTGTGCAAATTTCGACCTTACGGGCCTGGGTATCGGCCTGGCCTTTTTCATCGAAGGCCATGACAATCGCGGCGGCACCGTAGCGCTGCACCAGTTTTGCATGGTGGATAAACTCCGCTTCACCCTCCTTGAGACTGATGGAATTCACAACACCTTTCCCCTGTATGCATTTCAGCCCGGCTTCAATGATCTCCCACTTGGATGAGTCAATCATGACCGGTACGCGGGAAATATCCGGTTCTGCTGAAACCAGGTTGAGAAAGCGCACCATGGCGTCCCGTGACTCGAGCATGCCCTCATCCATGTTGATATCGATGATCTGCGCACCGTTTTCAACCTGCTCGCGCGCAACAGCCAGTGCGGTCTCGTAATCGCCTTCCATGACAAGGCGCTTGAAGCGCGCCGAGCCGGTGACATTGGTACGCTCGCCGACATTGACGAAAAGACTGTCGCTGCCGATGTTGCAGGGTTCAAGCCCCGACAGGCGGCATTGTTTTTCTATGACGGGCACCTGGCGCGGCGGATGTGGACTAACCGCCGCGACGATTGCCCTGATGTGATCCGGCGTGGTGCCGCAGCAGCCACCGACAATATTCAGAAAGCCGTTGGCGGCCCAGTCACCCAGTTCTGCGGCTATGTGTTGCGGGGTTTCATCGTATTCGCCAAACTCATTCGGTAGACCGGCATTTGGATGTGCCGAGATACGCATATCAGCAAGCTGAGACAGTTCCTCGACGTACTGGCGCAACTGGTCAGCACCGAGTGCACAGTTGAGTCCGATAGACAGCGGTCTTGCATGGCGCAATGAATTGAGGAACGCCTCGGTTACCTGTCCGGTCAGTGTACGACCGGAGGCATCGGTGATGGTGCCGGAAATCATCACCGGCAAGCGGCTGCCCGAGTCCTCAAAGTGCTGTTCAACGGCAAAAACCGCGGCCTTTGCGTTCAGGGTATCGAATATGGTCTCGATCAGGATGATATCGACGCCACCCTCAATCAGGGCGCGGACAGACTCGGTGTAGGCATCGACCAGTTCGTCAAAATAAATGTTACGGAAACCCGGGTCGTTGACGTCGGGGGATATCGAGGCCGTACGGTTGGTTGGACCCAGTACACCGGCGACGAAGCGAGGCTTGTCAGGTGTTTTTGCGCTCAGTTCATCTGCCGCCTCGCGGGCAAGCCGTGCCGAGGCGACATTGATTTCGAAGGACAGCTCCTCCATGCCATAGTCGGCCATGGCAACACGCGTCGAGTTGAAGGTGTTGGTCTCGATGATATCCGCGCCCGCCTCCAGGTACTGCGTATGGATTTCGCGGATGACCCCGGGCCGGGTCAGGCTCAGCAGGTCATTGTTACCCTTCAGGTCCGAGGGCCAGTCGGCGAAGCGCTCACCACGGTAATCCGCCTCCTCCAGCTTGTGACGCTGGATCATGGTTCCCATGGCGCCATCCAGGAAGAGAATGCGCTCATCCAGTAATTCAGTGATTTTTTTCATGTGTTTCAGTGAAATAGGGTTATCTGGCAAAGTGTAACATGAGTGCCATTATTTGCCTGCCAGCAACTTTTCCCGTGCCGTAGCATCTAATTCGCCCTGCCATGAGAATCACTGACCGACGCCGGTGGCTTTGCAGCTACTAAATGTAGGATGTCTTAGGTCGCATGTCACAATATGTAGTAATATTACAATATTTATGTCGTTAAGCAGTCTGGTTATATTTACCCTAAAGAAGAACCAGCCAAAGGCATCTTTGTTTAATGAAAAGAAACAGACCCGCCATCTACCTGCTGATTTGTGCCTTGTTGCTTGCACGGCCGGTCGCGGCTGACGATTACGGTGACATGTTCAGCCTTATGTTTCGCATGATGCTGAGCATGATGAGAGCCATGTCGGACGTTGCGGGTGATGGCACTGGTAACCTCGGCTGGGGCGGCGGTAATTCCCTTGGTCTCGGCATGACGACCCTGCCCATGCTGGGCGGCATGACCGGTGTGAGCCCATGGGGTATGAGCGGCATGAACCCCTGGTCCGGCTATGGTGGATTACCTCTCAACAGTATGGGACTCTCGCCCTGGTCCCCGGCCCTGGCGGGCAATCCGTGGAGCACGCCGTACAACCCGTTCATGTCTCCCGCCTATACGACCCCTTTTGGAATAGCGCGCAACGGCTATCCGGCGGGATATGGTGCCGCCAACCCGCATGGCCAGTATTCTTCCAGCGCCTTGCTCAATGGACGCTGGTATGGAAATACAGGCGAGATCCTGGAGGTCAGGGGAAATCAATTCCGACTACAGAACAGACGGACGGTAATCAGTGGCACGGTGCGGATAAAAGACAATATTGTTAACCTGCTTGCAAAACAAACGGGGACCGTTACGCAGTATACTTTCGCCAGAAACCAGACCCGGTTACTTCTTCAGGATGCCTCGGGTCAGGTGCTGGTGTTCCAACAACGACCGCTGAACAGGGGCATTCGGACTTTTTAGACCGGGCCCGAATCCTTGGTGTGCCAGGTCGCGGGATTGCCTGACCGGCATTTCCAGTATATATGCCGGCCTGATGCTGCCGGCCCCCTGTTTTTGCTATCCTCTGCATTGCGACCTGATCCAGTCATCATCCTTCCCTGAGAAAAGAGTATGAAAATTCGATTAATAAAAACAATATTGTTCGCCTTCGGCATTTGGATATCAGCAGGCGCTCCCGCCTCATCGGATAACACTGCGGCCGCGGCTGGAGACAACACCGAACACCGGCGCTGGATCAATGAAATGAAGGTCCGTGAAAGGGGTCCTTTCAAGGAGTTACGCTGGTTCTGTAATGACGGATCCATACTACCACCCAGGGAATATGCCTGTGTCGAACATGGCGGCGGCCATCAGCATGGTTCATGGAGCGACAAGACCAGGAAGCTGAGGGATGAGGGCTACCTGATTGCAAATTTACTGGCCGGGTATAAAACCGATGTTGACATAAATTCGCCTGAATTCCTCGACGCCTATAACCAGCTGTTGATCGAAAAATTCCTGATACGGATGGACGATGGCTGGATATGGCGTCGTGCCCTCTTCTACCGGGGTGCCATCCAGGAAGAAGACGAGCGTAACGGCGGTCGGGACCTGTTGCTGACCCTGGCGGCAGACCCGGTCTGGATTGGTTTTCGTTACCCGGCCCTGCGCATCGGTGTGGGCTTGTTGCCGCATGGCGAGGACACCGCCTCCGTCCAGAAGGTCCGCCAGTTCTCGGCTTCACTGTCAGAAGAGGACAAGGGCTTCAAGGATATCCGCGGCAAGATCCACGGTACCCCGGAAGCAAGTGATGCAAAGCTGGTTCGCGATTACGCGGCTGGAACCAGCGATCCGGCACTCAGGAAAAAATACGAAATCCTTGCCAGTGACATTGACCGGGTTTACCAGTCTGCCCCGTTACCCGAGCAGCTCAATGCAACTGCCGAGGTGTTTTCCGCGGGCCCCTGGTTGCAAAAGATCCTGCGCTCGGCCGCACAGCAGCTGAATAAGGACCCGTCAGCCGATCACCAATACGCGGTGACGGCCGGCCTGCTGGCCGAATTGCGTGATGTGCTACCCAGGATAAAAAGTGCAGCAGCCCGGTTACGGATACTCGACCTGGGCCTTGCGGTTGAGACTGTGAATTTCAGTGCCAGCGCAGACCTGCGTTCAAGACTGCCAAAGGCAACACGACATCAACGTGTCGAGTGGCTGAAGGCGACCGTCAACGCCGCCTATGGAACCGGCAGTATCAACCGCAGGGGTCAAGGTGAATTGCTTGCTTCCCTTGACTCACTTGCCGGTTCAAGTATTTCGCTTGCAGATTATATGAAAACGCTCGGCTACCTCGGGCGGGTGCCCGGCTGGGGGACCCAGGGCCTGCGTTTCCAGTTCTATGAATCCATGGACAAGCTGGCCGAGATCGAACCACTGGCGTTACTTTTCATCCAGGACCAGTTACGTGGCAGCCCGCTGCTGTTTTATTCGCAAATCCTCGATGGACTGCTGCAGGATGCAAACCGCCTGGCGGGTGTCGAGCACAAACTCTTTGGCAAGGAAATCGGTGTCGGCTTCCGCGCCCTCAACCCGGGACTGGCACGCGGCGTGCTGCATGCCACCCCGGACCTCGATGAACATGCCGGATTTGAGGCACATGGTATCTACCTGTTGCCGGAAACCATCTCCGAGCTTCCGCCGGTTGCGGGCATCATGACGGCCGGTGAAGGCAATCCCCTGTCGCATGTTCAGTTGCTGGCGCGCAACCTGGGTATACCCAACGTGGGCGTGGACGAGGAACTGATTCCATCCATACGCAAGCATGACGGCCAGGCCGTGGTGATGGCTGTCAGCCCCGCGGGACTGGTTGAACTGGGTCCGGATGGTGCCAACTGGGATGCAGTGTTTGGCAAGGACAACCAGGCGGGCGCTGCTGTCATCAGGCCGGATCTGGAGAAACTCGACCTGTCCGTCAAGGACTTCCTTAACCTGGACATGCTGCGTGCGGATGACTCCGGACGCGTTGTCGGCCCAAAGGCCGCAAAGCTCGGTGAATTGCGTCACGCCTATCCTGACGCCGTGGCCCAGGGTGTAGCCATTCCTTTTGGCGTGTTCCGGGAAACAGTGCTGGACAAGCCCTACGATGGTACGGGCAAGACTGTCTTCGAATGGATGGTCGAGCAGTATCGTAAAATGCAGACAATGCCGGAGGACTCAACGCAAAGGCTGGAATTTACCGAACGCTTCCGTGCCGAGGTGTACAAACGGATTGCATCGGCAAAGCTTGATGATACGTTCAGAAGTGGACTGCGCAAGGCGATGAACCAGGCCTTCGGTACCGGTAGCTATGGCGTGTTTGTACGGTCTGACACCAACGTGGAAGACCTTGCCGGTTTTACCGGCGCTGGTCTGAACCTGACCCTGCCGAATGTAATCGGGGTGGATAACGTCATCAACGCCATCCCGCGGGTCTGGGCATCACCGTTCACGGCACGCGCCTTTGCATGGCGGCAGTCGCACATGGATACACCGGAACATGTCTACCCTGCCGTGCTGTTGCTGCAGTCGGTATCGAATGACAAGTCCGGCGTTATGGTGACCCAGGACATTGATACGGGTGACCGCGCGGTGCTATCAGTCGCCGTCAATGAAGGGGTCGGTGGCGCGGTCGATGGCCAGTCGGCTGAATCCCTACGCATCGATATGCGCGATGGCTCGGTGCGGGTACTGGCAATGGCAACTGCCCCATGGCGACGCAACCCGATAGCCAGCGGTGGCGTCGAGAAGGTCCCGACCAGCGGCAGTGATACGGTGTTACAGCCGGGCGAGATCAGGCAGCTCATACAGTTTGCAAAGGAACTGCCGCAAAAGTTTCCCTCGATTACGGATGATGAAGGCAAGCCGGCACCAGCGGATGTTGAATTCGGTTTTCTGAACGGCAAACTGCACCTGTTTCAATTACGCCCGTTCCTGGAAAGCAAGCAGGCCCGGGGCAGCAGTTACCTTAATAGCATGGACAAGGCACTGGCAGGCCGTCTTGATCAGAATGTAACAATGCAGGAGATACCACGATGATTAAATACCTGGCAGTGCCGCTTTTGCTGGTGCTCGGCATCCCTTCCCTGGTGACGGCCTATCCACTGGATGGTTACGCGGAAACCGGTATCCGGCGGGTAGAAGGCGCCCGTCTCGAAAATGAAGGCATTATACGCGGTCGCAAGCAGCCTCCGGGCGCACAGCTTTCAACGGCAGAAGTGGACCTGCGTCTGCTGAATTACCCCGATATTGATCTTCCCGCCCCCGACCCTGAGTTGAATCGGGAAATCCTGAATTTGCTGGGAAACAATGCCAGCCGTTACGGCATCGCCGTACTCGATTTGAGCGACCCGGAAAATCCTCGCTATGCCGAGCATCGCGGTGATTACAAACAGAATGTCGGCAGTGTCGGCAAAATAGTCGTGGCACTTGGCCTGTTCCAGGCGCTCGCCGATGCCTGGCCGGACGACCTTGCAAAGCGCCGGGGTATCCTGAAGAACACGTACATTACCGCTGATGAATTCTGTCACTGGGACCATCACAAGATCCGCCTGTTCGATGTCGAGACGCAAAAACTGACACGGCGAACCATGAAGGATGGTGACCGCGGATCGCTCTGGGAATATCTCGACTGGACCCTGTCCGTCAGTTCCAATGCCGCGGCTGCCATGACCATGCGCGATGCCATGTTGCTCAAGCATTACGGCAAAAGCTACCCGCCACCTGAAGAGGAGATCCAGCGGTTCTTCAAGGAAACCCCGAGAAAGGAACTCACCGCACTGTTCCAGGCCACCTTCTTCGAGCCGATTACCCGTAACGGTCTGGATATCAACCTTTTGCGCCAAGGAAGCTTTTTTACGCGCACCGGCAAGAACAAGGTAGCCGGCGGCGGCAACAGCTACGGCACGGCCCGGGAACTGATGTTATTCACCCTGCGCATGGAACAGGGCCGGCTGGTGGACGAGTTTTCCAGCCGCGAGATGAAGCGCCTGCTCTACATGACCGAGCGGCGTATTCGCTATGCCTCAGCCCCGGCACTGCGGGACTCGGCCGTGTATTTCAAATCCGGTTCCCTCTACAGCTGCCAGGAGGAAGAAGGTTTCAAATGCGGCAAGTACATGGGTAACAAAAAGAACTACATGAACTCGGTCGCGATCATTGAAAGCTTCAACGAAGCTCGCCCGCTGCATTACATCGCTACGCTGATCTCGAATGTCCTGCGCAAGAACTCGGCCGTGGACCATCAAACCATGGGAACACGCATCCACCGGATCATGCAAAGAGCCAATACGTCATTATCATCGGAGCCGGCTGCCGAGGTCGATCCGGACGACACACCTGAAGACACTCCTGACGATACACCTGAGAATACATCGGTCGGTGAGCAGCCCGATGCGGCAATCTCCAGGTAACCGGTTCCCTGTTTGGGGCCATAAGGCCGCAATCGCCATGAACGGAAATATTTGCATAAGCCGGAGTAAGCTGCGACAGGATTAATCAGACCAATGCGGCCCCGCGCTCTGTACAACCGATTTCAGCTCTTTCATGACTTCACGCAAGGAGCGTGAACTACTGCGCTCTTCCTCGCTGAGCCCGAGTCGCTCTACCAGGGCCTGATAAAGTCCGGCCGGCAAAACATTCTCAAGGTATTCAAGTGCGGTACCGCGCAGATTGAGGTCCTTGCTGAATGCAGCTTGCTTGCACATATGGACGGCATCCGGGTCGAGGGTAAGCGCTAACAAGGTGAACACGTGTTCCAGGTTGCGGTTGATGCGAGAACTTCCCGCGTCTTCCACCTGCTCATCGCCGAGATTCAGTTCCTCGCCGGGCACCTCCCACTCATCCAGTGAAACATCAAGTTCCTTATGAATTGCAGTGTAAATTGTTTCGCTGGGAATTTTCAGGTTGGCATTTCTTGAGCGCATGCGCGCCAGTGCCCTGGCGCTACTGTAACGTACGTTAAAAGACGCATCCATCATGCCCAGCAATAACCCGTCAATGGAACGTGGATTGTGGCTGGCTTCGAGGACACCTGGCAATCGTTGTCGTGCCAGCATTGGCACATCAGGATCCAGCAAGGCATCCGTTAACTGCCCGGGAATTCTTGGTACCAGCCAGCGTAACTCTGTGCGTACATCGTCGGCAATGTCATCATTAGCCAGCAGGGGGATCATGTAGGGTGTGAGACGGATATCGGCCAGAGAGGCGATCAGGGCATGCTGTATGCGGTTAGTGTCATTGGAGCAAAGATCGGCAATCAGGTCCGCCAGGGATGCACTCTCGTCCACTTCATCAATGGAATATCCTTCGCCGGTCTTGCGTTCCTGCATGGCGTCAATTTTTGTTTGCAGGAAGTCCCTTTCTGAATACGCGTTGGACTCTGCCAGGATATGCTGGGTTGTGGCATCGATAATGTCTTCCTCCTCGATCTGCACAACACCCTTGCGCAGGCTGCTTGCCAGCTGGTTGATATAGCCACGATTGAGACGCGTAATCACATAAAGTGCGACTATGGCGACAAGCACCGCACAAGCGGCCACAATGGCCGTCGGCAGATCAGGCAGAAGAAACAGCAAAAGCAGGATAAAACCACTGCCGATCAAGTCACCGAGCCGGTCACTCGCCACATCAATGATGGTCTTGGTAGGACGCTTCTTGTGAGGGGGTAATGGCGTATACAGAAGCTCAAAAGCGGAGCGGAAAAAGGAAGTGACAAAAACGGCATGGCTGCCGCGCATCATGATCATCGTCCAGAGATGCGTAACTGCCGTTCCGAAAACTCCAAACAGGGCAACCACGGCAGGCAATATGGCAATCGTGGCACCGATACCAAATCGCTGCAAAATGCGACGACCGAGTAATGTCTGCAAGACAAACCCCAGCACCCCGACAAAGGCATAAAATGATCCGAAGAATGCGACCAGTGACTCTGTATCCTTGTAATGGGCAACTGCTTCGGCCTTGAACGCGTAGTCCACCAGCGCCGCCATGACTGCAACCAGCACCATCAGGAGTGCCATCCACTGCAGATACGGGGTGTGTGAAATGATCGTGAAGGCGGAGCGGGTCCTGACATGTTGCTCTACCGGCGCTGCCCTGGTTTGAGTTCCAATTCCCATGACGGCTATCAGGCAGATCACGTGCAGGCCGCTCAGAAACAGCAACATACTGCGTACATTTAGTTGTGTGGCGACCGTGTCTGCGAGCATACCGCCGATAACACCACCAAGCGTGGCCGCAGCAGCAATACGGGCGACCCGCTGTTTTGCTGAATGCGGGTCGAAACGTTCATTGATGATCGACCAGAAACCGCTGATCAGGATAGCGCCAAAGACGGCCATGTGCAGATATAGAATGACAGATGCGATGTTCGGTTGATACCCGAGTATTACCCATTCGCCAATAAACAAAATAGCGCTTAGTCCGAATATGCCGGGGACAAGTTTCGCGGGCGTAATGTGCGAAAGCAGCCATGACATCAGCATAACGCCGCCCATGGAGACAAATGCCGCCGTGATTACCATCTTGGGAAGATTGGTTACATCAAAATTAGAAAGAAACAAGGCATCCCGGGTTGCCTTGCCGGCGACCTGCTGTGCGATCATGGTGGTTGCTGCAAATAACGCAAACAGCAGAGCCCTGGAATCTGACTGCCTGGCGTTCACCATGGCTGGTAGCGGACCGTTTTATTGCTGGCATTCAGGGTGAGTTTCACGCCAGTATCATCTCAGGCATCCCGATCATGAATCCCGGCGCAATCGTAATGTTGGCTTGACGCTGCAATTTGGGCCGGGACCGTGATTTAATGAAAAATGCAGCTTGTAATTGAATATTTATTATGTTATTCAGTATCTTAGAATAGTGTTTCGTGGAGCTAGCGGGAAAATTATTGTGAATATTCACACCTGTTTCCATGATAATTCAAGCCGACTTTGGTTAGGTCGTAACAGTAAATAATGTTACAATCCTAGCTTACATGTGCAACTCACGTACAACCATTTCTGGAGTCATAATGAGCAACCTGCGTACAACCGTTGTTGCACTCATGGCGATATTCGCTTCTGCCCAGGTTTCCGCCGACGGTATGGATGGCTACCCTACCCTGTGGGAGAGCTATGACCACGGTCTTCAGGTGCAACTTGAAGGTGTCCTTGAAGACCTGGGCCTCAATAAGGCTGTGCGTGACAAAAAACTGGGTGTCACCCTGGTTGATATTACCGATCCGGAAGAGCCCCTGGTGGCCTCTGTCAACGGGGACACGATGCTCTATGCAGCAAGCCTCCCGAAGATCGCAATCTTGCTGGGCGCTTTTGTAGAGATCGACCATGGCAACATGGTCCTGGATGAGGACACTCGAGCTTCCTTGACCCGCATGATCAGAAAGTCATCAAACGCCGATGCAACCCGCATGCTGAATCACGTTGGCAAAAACCGGTTGCTGGAAATCCTGCAAGACGATAAATTTCACCTGTATGACGAGCGAGTAAATGGTGGACTCTGGATTGGCAAGGAATATGGCAAATCCGCCGCCTACAAACGCGACCCTCTGCACAACCTCTCTCACGGAGCCACTGCCATGCAGGCGGCAAGGTTGTACTACCTGATGGAAACCGGCCGCGTGGCAAATCCCGAGTTGACAAGTGAAATGAAAGCGATGCTGGGTAACCCGGGTATCAATCACAAGTTCGTAAAGGGCCTTGCTTCTTTTCCTGATGCAAAGATCTTTCGCAAGTCCGGCTCCTGGAGCCGCTGGCATGCTGACAGTGCAATTGTTGAGGCTGATGGCCATAAGTACATCATCGTGGGCTTGGCTGAAAACAAGAACGGTGGCAAATGGTTGAAAAGCATGATCAGGCCTATCCACCAGTTCATGGTACCCAAAAGGCTGGCGAGCAACACCAACCAGTAACTTCCAGGATCTGCCCCCGCGGCAAACGCTACCAGGAAACCACTACCTGCCCCCATACAGCCAATTATGGCTGTACTTCTGTGCAGCGGGCTATTGTCAAAGCATTTTGATTGTTTTGCGATGTATGATGAGCCCTTGTAAACTTCGCTGAACCTGTACCAGTTGCTCTTTCACTTAGCGATTACCTGATGGACAAGGCAAACAAACGATATGGCTTATCTACGGGCCTCATAACGGCATGTCTGTCGCTATCATTGACCGGATGCATCAACCCCGCAGTCAGGACAGGGTCGCACGAAATGCTCAACGCCACCTTGTGGCAACGGACCTCTGCTGAATACATCGGCGTTACCAGTCAGGCATGGCAACTTGCAAAATACAATCTCGACAAGGCACTTGCAGACCCACAATGGTCCGCAGCCCTCGAGCAAGACACTGACTACAACAACCTGCCCCCCGCGATCATGCTCGATCTGGATGAAACCGTTCTGGATAACACCGCCTATGAAGTCCTGATCATAAATCAACTCGGGCAATATACCCATTCCAGCTTTGCCGACTGGTGCAGGGAAAACAATGCACCTGCGGTGACGGGGGCAAAGACTTTCCTTGATCATGCGGCAGAAAAGGGGGTTGCTATCTTTTATTACAGCGCACGCAGGGAAAAGCTGCGTGAATGCACCTTGCGCAACCTGCATCAACTGAAATTACCCCTACCCGTTGAATCCAGACTTTTTTTAAGCAATGGAATGTCAAAGTCAGATCGACGTAGGCATGTGGCTCAGAATTATCGTATCCTGTTGCTACTCGGTGACAACCTGGAAGACTTTGTGGATGGGTCAAAAACTGCTCCCGGTATCCGCCGCAAGTTGGCCCGGGACTATGAAGGCCGGTGGGGGCGTCAATGGATCATCCTGCCAAACCCGATGTATGGGCACTGGGAATCATCCATTTACAACTTTGATTACGCACTACCCCATAATGAGCAACTACGACAGAAAATTCTGACGCTCGATAAATAGTTGCAATACCGCATTACACCATGGATTCTTCTGACGACGCCTTGCGGTGTTCTCGTACCAGTATGATACCGGCGACCAGCCATAGCAACACAAGGAATACATTGAACATAAAGAACTGCTCGGTTGCTAGCGAAAGGAACTGCACGCCAACCAGTACGGTCAATGCTGCAAGTCCGTCACCAATGCGCACATAGAGCGTATCGATGGCCGGCTTGCCACGAAATTTCAGGGCCGAACTTATCGGCAACCAGAGCACATGGCGTGAAGTGTTGTTAATCGAGTAGTCTGTAGCATTTTCAGCTATCTTCATCATTTTCACGATGACCAGAATCGGCAGCAATGCCATCGTAGTGTACGACACCAGGGCGATTACGGGCAGGATCAGCAGTATCGCTGCAAAGCCACCGTACTTCAGTAGTCGCGAGGCCACCAGGGATTGCAGCAGCAATGCCACGACATTCACCCAAAAATAAAAATTCCCGTAGAATGCAGTAGTCCCGTCGCGGGTGAATATGCGGATTGCCTCCGGGGCAGTCACACCCTCTGCGGCTGCCTGCTCCGTCAGGCTAGCCTGAATAACCTGGAACAACAGGTTCTCTCCATTGGTATTCACCCAGTTGGTCAATAGCGTCACCAATGCCGCTGCAAGCATAAATCGGCTGATAAGAACAAGCCTGGCACCACTTAGCAGGAAGGCGGCACCCTTCTCCAGCGCTACTTCAGCGGTCTCCCCGGGGATATTGTCGACGGTTTTTATAATGCTGCGTTGGCGTGCATCAACTATGCGAGTCAAGATGATAGAAATAAACAGCGGTATTGTCGCCACCAGCAGCAAACCCTCGGTGGGTATAATCCCGTTTTCCACCAGCAGATCGACAATCCATGAACCTGCCGCCGCCCCGGATGTCGCGCCGATGGCGATCAGGGGTAACAGACGCTTACCGGACTCGTTGGTATAGACATCGGCACAGAAAGTCCAGAACTGGGCAACAACGAATACTCCGAACATACCAACCCAAAGATAGAAGAAGATACCTGAAGCCGGTAATTGCTCAAAAAAGAATCCTGGCTGGAGGAACCAGAAGATGACCATGTTTGAAATACAGAACAGGGTTGCCCGTGTAATCAAGCTGGACCGGTCCCAGCGCCCGGACAGGCGTGCATACCAGCCGACGATGAACAGCAAGACTACACTCTGTGCAAAGCTGGAATAGGCCTTGACCTCCATCTTTGACAATCCCGAGATATCCGATATTGAAATCCAGCCCTCTCTCAATGGCTTGATAAAATAGTAGGCACAGAGAATCAGAAAGACATTGGCGAACATGAGGAGCGCAGTAGAGCCCTCACCTGGTCGCACCTCCGTGAAGATTTGCAGAAAACGCTCTGTTCTTGAAAGTTGCATAGAATCGGAATATTACCCCGTTCACTCCCTCTCCCTCAGGGAGAGGCTTGATGTGAGGAGTTAAAATCAGGATGCACTGATTTTTTCCATCCCGCCTATATAGCCCTGCAGTGCTTCGGGAACTGCGATCGAGCCATCCACCTGCTGGTAATTTTCCATAACTGCTACCAGGGTACGACCAACCGCAAGCCCCGATCCATTCAGTGAATGCAGCAGTTCCGGCTTGCCGGTTTCTGGGTTACGCCAGCGAGCCTGCATGCGGCGCGCCTGGAAGGCCTCGAAATTGCTGCACGAGGAGATTTCCCGGTATTTCTGCTGCCCGGGCAACCAGACTTCGAGGTCATAGGTTTTGCTGGCCGAGAAGCCGAGATCGCCAGTGCACAGGTCAACGACACGATAAGGCAACTCGAGCTTTTGCAGAATTGCTTCTGCATGTCCTGTCAATTGTTCCAGCGCCGTATAAGAATCCTCCGGACGCACCAGCTGCACCATCTCGACCTTCTCGAACTGGTGCTGGCGGATCATGCCGCGGGTATCCTTGCCATAGGAACCGGCTTCCGAGCGAAAGCAGGGGGTGTGAGCTGCAAAACGCAACGGCAGCGACTCTGCTTCCAGAATGGTATCGCGGACAAGATTTGTAACCGGGACTTCGGCGGTCGGTATCAGGTAGTAACCGCTATCGCCAGACAGCTTGAACAGATCTTCTTCAAACTTGGGTAATTGACCGGTGCCACGCAGACTGTCTGCGTTGACCAGGTACGGCACATACACTTCCCGATAACCATGCTTGCGGGTATGCGTATCCAGCATGAACTGGATCAAAGCGCGGTGCAGGTTTGCCAGCGGACCCTGCATGACACTGAAACGGGTGCCGGCCAGCTTTGCCCCGGATTCGAAGTCCAGTTGTCCGAGTTGCTCGCCCAGATCGACATGGTCCCTGGCTTCAAATTCGAATACAGGGCGTTCCCCCCAGCTGCGTATGGTCGGGTTGTCATCCTCGCCCATCCCGTCCGGTACCGATTCATGGGGGATATTCGGGATACCCATGAGGATCGCATTCAGCTCATTCTGCAAACTGGCCAACTGCTCTTCCTTGTCCTTCAGCTGTTCACCCAGACCCTCGACCTCCTGCAACAGCGGGCTTATATCCTCGCCCGCGGCTTTGGCCTTGCCGATCGCTTTGGAGCGGGCATTGCGTTCCGCCTGGAGCGCCTGGGTTTGCACCTGGATGGCCTTGCGACTTGCTTCCAGCGTCTGCAGTCTGCCTGTATCCAGTACAAAACGACGACGCGATAGTTGTTGTGCGGTTACTTCAAGGTCGTTGCGTAACAGTTTCGGGTCAAGCATCTTCTACTCTTTATCTGTTGCGGGATCGGTGTAGCGGTGGATGGCGCTGCGTATTTCTAAACGACCAGTGTTCCCGGCCAGCTGACAATATGGCCCGGTTCGATATCCTTGCGAATATGCTCGAGGATAATGTTCACTTTCGCCGGCACGTCAAAAAATTCAACCACCAACGGCAAATCCAGTGACATATCGAGTAACGAGGACGAGTGCATTTCCCCGGATTTGCCGAATCCGGCGATCCCCCTGAATACCGTTACCCCCTGTACCTTTTCGTCATCGTGCAGGCACTGCAGGAGTTTCTCCATCCGAGCCTCACCCTCGGTCAGGTAAATCCGCACAAAAACGACATCAAGCGTATTCATAACTGCCTCGCTGCAAGCACGCCGGCAGCAGCGGCGCTGACGCATACAATAACACTGGCCAGCACATTGACAAGGGCCTTGCCGGGCTGGCCGGATTCCATGAGATTCAGCGTTTCGATGGAGAATGTCGAAAAGGTTGTAAAGGCACCGAGTACGCCAATCAGCACAAACGCACGGCCGGCCGGCCCGACAACCATGCGCTCGGTCAGCCATATATAGAGGAAGCCGATGAGCAGGCTGCCGACCACGTTAACCGTGAGCGTGCCATACGGGAAGGCCGATGCCGTGCGGCTTTGTATAGCCGTGGACAGCCAGTAACGCAGTACGGCACCAATCGCGCCACCAGCCGCTATGGCAAGCAACTGCGTCATCTGAGTAGCCATGGTAATCATGGGGTGTAATGGTACACGCAGGCAGCGCCCCCCTCCAGCCGTAGGTTTGCCTGCAGGTGCGATGCCGCTGCATGAGACTAATTCGCGCCTGCAAGGCGCTCCTGCAAAAGTAATAAATCAGCCTGGCTTATGTTTCTTGTCGAGCTCGCGAAGATGTGCCAGCTTTTCAGCGATTTTTATCTCCAGGCCGCGCGCGACCGGCTGGTAATAGTCACGCGCCGGCATGTCTTCCGGAAAATAGTCTTCACCCGCAGCATAGCCTTCCGCTTCATCGTGTGCATAACGGTAGGCCTTGCCATAACCGAGTTCCTTCATCAGCCTGGTAGGCGCGTTGCGCAGATGGACCGGCACTTCCAGTGACCCTGTCTTGCCGATGTCCGACCTGGCGGCGTTATAGGCCTTGTAGACCGCATTACTCTTGGCGGCACAGGCAAGGTAAATTACCGCCTGCGCCAGCGCCAGCTCCCCCTCCGGACTGCCAAGACGCTCCTGTACATCCCAGGCATCCAGGCTCAGGGCCAGTGCGCGCGGATCCGCGTTACCGATGTCTTCGGACGCCATCCGCACGATGCGTCGCGCGACATACAGGGGATCGCATCCCCCATCCAGCATGCGTGTCAGCCAGTAGAGTGCTGCATCAGGCGACGAACCGCGAACTGATTTGTGCAACGCTGAAATCTGGTCATAGAAATCATCGCCGCCCTTGTCAAAGCGCCGGCTGCCACCGGTAATGACCTCGTTAAGTATCGACTCGTGCACAACAGGCCTGTCCCCGGTCTCATCTGCCAGGTCCGCAACGATCTCCAGCAGGTTGAGTGCGCGCCGGGCATCACCATCAGCGGCCTGTACAAGCCGGTCACGCAGTTCCTCAGCCAACTCGATCTCGCGCCCGCCCAGCCCGTTGATACGATCGCTTAACGCCAGATCGATGATTTTACGCAGGTCCTGCGCCTCGAGGCGTTTCAGTACGTAGGTCCTGGCGCGCGATAACAATGCGCTGTTTAGTTCAAAAGACGGATTCTCGGTTGTCGCGCCAATAAAAATGACGGTACCGTCTTCTACATGAGGCAGGAAGGCGTCCTGCTGTGCCTTGTTGAAGCGGTGTGCCTCGTCGATAAAAAGAATGGTCAGGCGGGATTCCAGCTCCCGCACCCGCCGTGCGGTCGCAACGGCATTGCGGATATCCTTGACGCCGGCAAGTACGGCCGACAGAGGCAGAAATTCTGCCTGCGTCTGCTCCGCCAGTAGTCTCGCCAGGGTGGTTTTCCCCGTCCCCGGCGGGCCCCACAGCACCATAGAGTGCAGGTTGCCCTCTTCTATGGCACGACGCAGGGGTTTGCCAACACCCAGGATATGGGACTGGCCGGCGAATGCAGCCAGCGTGCGTGGACGCATCCGGTCAGCCAGGGGTCTCCAGGCTTCAGCTGCATGCGTCATCCGGCTTGCAACACGAAACGGTTACCCGGCATCTCCGATTACATCGGTATTGGCCGGAGGAATAAAGCGGAAGAGTTGCGGGTCAATATCCCGGTTGCGCTCGAGATTGAAAAAAGAAAATGTCGTTGTATTACCGAAACTGTCGAGTGCCCGCATTCCCACCAGCGTATCGGCATCGAAATACAGGGTGATCGCGGTAACATTACTGTCGCCGGACTTGGGTGTCAGCAGCACCTGCCTGGCTGGACTGTCGGATGCCGGCTCCTCGATAGCAAAGACATCCTCCATTGGCCGGGAACCGCTCAACAGCATGGCCGGTGTCGACGTCAGCACATCAGTCACGTTTTGTACGGATACCTGTTCGAGATCTTCATCATATGACCAGAGGCGTTCTCCATCGGCTACAATTTGCTGGCGGTAGGGTGTTTCGTAATCCCAGCGGAAAAGCCCCGGGCGCTGTATCCACATATGACCTTGCGAAGACTGCTGTAAGTTGTGCTCGCTGTCGACCACCTGCTGGTTAAAATCAGCCTCCAGGGTGCGCAGATTGTTGAAATAATCCTTTGCATAACCCTGCCCTGGATCGGCCTGGATGCCTGCGCCCGGCAGCAGTAGCAGCCAGGCAGCAAC
Source organism: Gammaproteobacteria bacterium (assembly GCA_049667605.1). Lineage (GTDB taxonomy): Bacteria > Pseudomonadota > Gammaproteobacteria > UBA9214 > UBA9214 > UBA9214. Next base: position 37,588 of record JBATIF010000204.1, on the reverse strand, counting down.
GAATCGGTGTACGAATGTGTTCATGCGTCAGGTGGCGGTGGAGCGAGCACTTCCCGGCTGCCATTGTTTTCCATCGGCCCGACTATGCCGGTTAGCTCCATGTGCTCTATCATGCGCGCGGCACGGTTGTAACCGATTTTCAGGCGCCGCTGTACCCCGGAAATGGATGCGCGGCGCGTCTGTGTGACGATGGCAACCGCCTGGTCGTAAAGGGGGTCGGACTCCGTGTCATCACCCCCGCCACCGCCTTTTTCGGGCGACAGACCGGGAACCGGGTCTGTCTGTGCCTCGAGTATCTCGCTCATGTATTCCGGCCCGGACTTGCCCTTGAGATGCGAAGCAACCCTGTGAACCTCCTGGTCGGAGACAAACGCGCCGTGTACGCGAACGGGCACCGCGGTACCCGGCGGCATATACAACATGTCGCCGTGTCCCAGTAACTGCTCTGCCCCCATCTGGTCAAGAATCGTCCGGGAATCAATCTTCGAAGACACCTGGAAAGCAATCCGCGTAGGAATATTGGCCTTGATCAGCCCGGTAATCACATCCACCGAGGGACGCTGGGTCGCCAGAATCAGGTGGACACCGGCAGCACGTGCCTTCTGTGCGAGACGCGCAATCAGTTCCTCGACCTTCTTGCCGACCACCATCATCATGTCGGCCAACTCATCAATGACAATGACGATGAAGGGCAGCTCCTGCAGTTGGGGATGCTCGGTGCCCTCAAGGGCTTCTTCAGGTTTAAACAATGGATCCGGTATCGGGCTACCGGCGTAAATCGCATCCTTGACCTTGCGGTTGTAACTGGTGATGTTACGCACGCCCAGTGCAGCCATCAGGCGGTAACGCCGCTCCATTTCGCCAACACACCAGCGCAAGGCATTGGCGGCCTCGTTCATATCGGTCACAACCGGCGTCAACAGGTGCGGAATCCCTTCGTACACGGACAATTCCAGCATTTTCGGATCTATCATAATCAGGCGTACATTTTTTGGCAGTGCCTTGTAAAGCAGGCTCAATATCATTGCGTTTACGGCCACGGATTTGCCGGACCCGGTTGTACCGGCTACCAGCAGATGCGGCATCTTTGCAAGGTCCACGACGACCGGCACACCGCTGATATCCTTACCCAGCGCCATGGTTAACGACGAGCCCGACTCATCGTATTCATGTGAAGCAAGGATTTCGCCGAGACTGACTATCTCGCGGTACTCGTTCGGTATTTCAAGTCCAATGACCGATTTCCCGGGAATCACTTCAACAACCCGAACACTGATGGCAGAGAGTGCACGGGCAATATCCTTGGCCAGGTTGGTGACCTGACTGACTTTGACACCGGCACCGAGATCGAGTTCAAAACGTGTAATGATGGGGCCGGGATTGACTGCGACGACCTCGACCTCGATATTGAAGTCGAGCAGCTTCATTTCAACAAGACGTGACATGGCTTCCAGCGCCGAGGGCGAGTAGCCATCCTGCGAAGGTGCCGGTCCATCCAGTAATGACAGCGGTGGCAACTCGGTATTCGGCGGTGGATCGAATAATGGTACCTGGCGCTCGCGCTCTATACGCTCGCTGGGTTTGGTTTTCTGGATGACAGGTTCTATCCGGATCGGTTTGCGCTGCGCAACTTTTTCCTGGCTGGCCCTGACGACTTCTTCACGCTGCAGGCGGTTGCGCCTGGCTTCGAGCCTGGCAGGTATTTCCCGGGCATGTTCGATCAGCCAGTCTGTAAACTGCAGGGTGTATTTACCGATGAAATCCATGACTGCCAGCCAGGACAGCCCGGTGAACAGTGTTGCCCCGGTCAGAAACGACGCCAGCAGAAACAGGCTGGCGCCAACCGGGCTCACCAGATCGATCAGGCTGTTGCCGATCACCTCACCGAGGACGCCACCGGAACCCGCAGGCAATGCACTCTGTGCTGCGTCGGGTTGTATTGCAGCCAGTCCGCAACCTGCACCGACCGTCATCAGGAATCCGGCCCAGCGTATTGCCAGAACGTGCAGATCGATGCCGCCCGTGGGGGTATGTCCGCGATACACCAGCCAGCCGCTGTAGCCAATCATGACCGGAAACAGGTAGGCAAGGTAACCGAGAAGATAAAGCAGGATATCAGCCAACCAGGCACCAATCAGGCCACCTACATTCTTGATGTAGGTAACGGCCCCGCTGCTTGACCATCCCGGATCAGCCGGGTAGTAACTGGCCAGCGATACCAGCAGATAAATCGCTATGGCACCGAGTATCAGCAAGGCGCCTTCGCGCAACCCGCGCGACACCTGGTATGTCAGTCGTTCTGCAGTATTGTTTTTTCGTCGTGCCTGTGCCAAATCATGTATTTCCGTAGGTAGTCATTGCGCCAGATATACTTCAGGCAGGTGATTCTATCAGGGCCGGGTGGATGATAGCACCCGCTTCAATGTTTATCCCTTTTTGCAACTCGGGTATCGATTTCCAGTCGGCTTCGCAGATCGCCCGCACATACGGCAGCAAGGTCGTCGAAAGTACCTGTGTGGCGGTACGAGGCACCGCACCTGGCATATTGGTGACACAGAAATGCAGCACACCTTCATCAATATAGGTCGGGTTTTCGTATGTCGTCGGGCGCGTGGTTTCTATACAGCCGCCCTGGTCAACCGAAATATCCACAACAACGCTGCCAGCCATCATTTGCCTGATCATTTCGCGTGAGACGATATGGGGTGATTTTCCGCCCGTTTTGAGCGCTGCGCCAATCAGCACATCGGCCGCGGCAACTTCCCTGGCAAGATTTCCGGGATCGGGGATCAGCGCCGTGACATTGTCACCCAGCGATCGCATTGCGGAGAGGCGCTCAGTGCGCACGTCGAAAACCACAACTTCAGCGCCGCAGGCCGCTGCCAGCATGGCCGCATGACTGCCCGCGTTACCTGCCCCGATTATGACCACCCTGCCCGGCTCCGCGCCTGTTATTCCGCCGAGTAGCAGACCCTTGCCGCCCTGTGGCTGATGCAGCAGGAAGGTGCTCACCTGTACCGCCAGCCGGCCGGCAATATCGCTCATCGGCGCAAGCAGGGGAAGCTCGCCAGTTTCGGTCTCTACGGTTTCAAAGGCGACTGCTGTCAGGCCGATTTTTTGCAAGGCGAGTATCAGCTTCGGGTTGGGAGCGAGGTGCAGGTAACAGAACAACAGGTGATTGCTGCGCAGGTGCTGCAGATCACCCGCGACAGGTTCCTTGACCTTGACGATTAAGCCGTCTTCACCATAGGTTGCCGCTGCATCGGCCCCGATACTGGCACCGGCAGCAATGTATTGATCATCAGGATAGCCGGATAATGCGCCGGCATTATGCTCTACAAAGACCTTATGTCCGGCGTTCGACAGTTCACGGCATGCTTGCGGGGTGAGCGCAACCCGGCCTTCCACAGGCTTGATTTCGCGCGGAATCCCTATACGCATGGCTTTACCCTATCTCCCAACTTCCGTACCATTCGCATTTGCCTGGTCCCTCATCCGGAACCAACCACTGGATGCCCTGTCTGTGAATACAACCTTTCTGGCCTGGCCGTTTTAGTGTCATCAGCTATCAGTTAAACGGAGTCATTATACATGAGCGATATCAAGCACTGCCGTCTTCTTATTCTTGGCTCAGGTCCGGCCGGCTATACCGCCGCTATTTATGCTGCCCGTGCCAATCTCTCCCCGGTCCTGGTTACCGGCCTGGAACAGGGCGGCCAGCTGATGACGACGACGGAAGTCGAGAACTGGCCGGGTGGCGCTGCCGATCTGCACGGACCGCCATTGATGGAAGACATGCGTGCCCATGCAGAGCGCTTCGATACCGAGATCATTTTTGACCAAATTCATACCGCCAACCTGGGACAGCGCCCGTTCCGGCTCGAAGGTGATTCCGGTGTTTATTGCTGTGATGCATTGATTATTGCCACCGGGGCATCTGCGATGTACCTCGGGTTACCGTCCGAAGAGGCCTTCAAGGGCAAGGGTGTGTCCGCCTGTGCTACCTGTGACGGTTTTTTCTATAAGCAACAGCCTGTCGCTGTCATCGGTGGCGGCAATACGGCAGTCGAGGAAGCACTTTACCTTTCGAACATTGCCTCCCATGTTACCGTCGTGCATCGCCGTGATAAATTGAGATCAGAAAAAATATTGCAGGATCGTTTATTCAAGCGAGAGGCAGAAGGTAAGGTCACCATCGAGTGGGACAGTGTTCTCGAAGAAGTGCTCGGCGACGACAGCGGCGTTACCGGCATGCGCATTAAAAATGTCAAGGACGAGAGCACAAAGGACATCGAACTGCAGGGCGTTTTCATCGCTATCGGCCACAAACCGAATACCGGGCTGTTCGAAGGCCAGCTCGAAATGCATAACGGCTACCTGAAAGTAAAGAGCGGGACGGATGGTGGCGCCACCACGACCAGTGTCGACGGCGTCTTCGCGGCCGGCGATGTCAGTGACCATGTGTACAGGCAGGCCATTACCTCGGCCGGCACGGGCTGCATGGCCGCCCTTGATGCAGAGACCTACCTGGATCATGTGGATCATCACAGGGCGCGCACGGACAGCTGCGATCCCGCCTGAAAACAGTCCGGCATCAGCCAAGCTGATGTTTGTTCATGCATACAGCCGTCATCCAGCAGATTAGAGACATTCCTGCAACGCAGTGGAATCGTGTGGCCGGCACCGGGAATCCTTTCCTGCGCTTTGAATTTCTTGCTGCGCTGGAACAGCAACAATGCGTCGGTGAACAGTTTGGCTGGCTACCCCGGCATCTTGCTGCCTACGACGACGACGGTAAACTGGCAGGACTGGTACCCCTTTATCAGAAGGATAATTCCTACGGTGAATTTGTCTTTGACTGGGCCTGGGCCGATGCCTGGCAGCGTGCCGGCAAATCCTATTATCCAAAGCTGGTGGCGGCAATTCCCTACACACCTGCTACCGGCCCGAGGCTGCTGGTGGATCCCGGTGCAAACCGCGACGCTGTGGTCAATGCGTTAATTGAAGCAGCGCTGTCACTGACCGAAACCAGCCAGGCATCGTCGTTGCACTGGTTGTTTACCGATAAACGTGACACTGATACGCTGGTTGAACATGGCCTGATGCGGCGCACCGGTTGTCATTTCCACTGGACCAACCGTGGCTACCGTAACTTCGAGGAATTCCTCTCGGAAATGACGTCCCGCAAGCGCAAGAAAATCAAGCGTGAACGCCGCCATGTCGAGGAAGCCGGCATTCAGATGTCGATCGTGCATGGCAGCAAGGCGACAGAGCAACAGTGGGAGATCATGCATCATTTCTACCGGACAACGTTTGAAAAGAAGTCGGGTATCCCGACCCTGTCAATGGGTTTTTTTCACGAGATCAGTCGCACCATGGGTGACCAGGTTGTGCTGGTTTTTGCCAGCCTGAGAAACCGCGCAGTTGCAGGCGCTATCATGCTGCGTGGCGATGATGCTCTTTATGGACGGCATTGGGGGTGCCTGCAGGACTACCACAGCCTGCACTTCGAAACCTGTTACTACCAGGGAATTGACTACAGCATCAAACATGGCCTTGGCCTGTTTGAGCCGGGCGCCCAGGGCGAGCATAAAATAAGTCGCGGCTTTTTACCGACCCTTACCTGGTCTGCACACTGGGTACAGGATGAGGACTTCAGACCGGTGATTGAGCGCTACCTGCAGCAGGAGCATGAAATGGTGGTCGATTATGCCAACGAGCTGTCAGGCACTTCACCGTTTCGAAAGACTGCTGCAGGGAATCCCGCATGACCCGCCACCACGGCAACGCACCCTACTGGATAGACCCGGGTGCCCCGGTTATTGATTTTCCGGATGTAAAGCTTGCCTTGCGTGAACCCAACGGTCTACTGGCGATCGGCGGAGATCTTTCCAGGGAGCGGCTGCTACTTGCCTACTCAAGAGGCATCTTCCCCTGGTTTGATCCACAGCAACCGATTTTGTGGTGGGCGCCTGACCCGCGCCTGGTCCTTGAACCCGCCAGGCTGAAAGTCTCGCGCAGCCTGCGGAAGACACTCAGGCAGGGCAAGTTTACGCTCACCATGGACAGCTGCTTTAGCGAGGTCATCAGGGCCTGTTCCAGCCGGCGGCCGAATCAGGCGGGCACCTGGATCAGTGCTGAAATGCAGTCAGCCTACACGGATTTACACACGGCCGGTTATGCCCACTCGGTGGAATGCTGGTGTAATGGCAAGCTTGCCGGTGGCCTCTATGGAGTGTCTATTGGCCGGATATTTTTTGGCGAATCCATGTTTACCCAGGTCACTGATGCCTCCAAGGTCGCTTTTGTAGCCCTGGCCCGCCAGCTGGAACGCTGGGATTTCCCGCTGATCGACTGCCAGGTTCACACCAGTCATCTGGAAAGCCTGGGGGCGTCCTTGATGCCCCGTCAGCAGTTCTGCGAAATTCTGCAGCGGGAATGCCACCCACAGGTTACTATCCCCGGCTGGCGCCTGGATGCAGATATCAGTCTTGTCCAGGAGCTTGTCGGACTTGGGCGATCGTAGCGAGCCGGGTGGGAGAACCAGGTCATTTTTTCGATCGTTCGAGGAGAATAGCCGTAGCTATTTGACGAGGAGGATCGGGAAAATGGGCCGCTGTCCCGCCGGCGCAGTAGATCAGTCCCAAGTCCGACAGGCTCCTGGCGTGATCAGCGCTTATCCACGCTGCAGGGGATATTAAAACGGGGTATATCGGGTATAATGCGCGCCAGTCCAAACCTGATACTGCAGACACTTATGGCAAAAGAAGAACACATCGAGATGGAAGGAACGGTGACCGAAACCCTTCCCAATACCATGTTCCGGGTCGAACTGGAAAATGGCCACATTGTTACGGCCCATATTTCAGGCAAGATGCGCAAGCACTATATAAGGATCTTGCGCGGCGACACGGTCACCGTTGAATTAACCCCGTACGATCTCAGCAAGGGCCGGATTACTTACCGGGCACGCTAGTTCTGACCAGCGCTCTTCAGTGCGCTGTCTCTTTTTCCTGAATTTCGAATGCCAGGCCAGCACCTTCCAGGTGCACGATCACGTGTCCGCCATGGGCCAGTCTGCCGAACAACAGTTCATCGGCAAGCGGCTTCTTGATATGTTGCTGGATGATACGCGCCATCGGGCGCGCGCCCATTTTCTCATCGTGACCGTGTACGGCCAGCCACAGGCGCGCTGATTCATCTACTTCAATCGTGACGTGCTGTTCCTGCAGTTGCGCCTCCAGCTCGAAGATAAACTTGTCCACCACCTTCTCCATAACGCTTGGGCCAAGGGCGTTGAAATGCACGATTGAGTCAAGGCGATTTCTGAATTCCGGGGTGAACATCTTCTTGATAATTTCCATTGCATCCGATGAATGGTCCTGGCGCGTAAACCCGATTGATGCGCGGCTCATCTCATGGGCACCGGCATTGGTCGTCATTACCAGCACCACATGACGAAAATCTGCCTGGCGGCCATTGTTATCGGTCAGCGCTCCGTGATCCATAACCTGCAACAGCAGGTTAAAAACATCAGGATGGGCCTTTTCGATCTCATCAAGCAACAGCACCGAATGCGGATTTTTTGAAATGGCCTCGGTTAACAATCCACCCTGGTCATAGCCAACATAGCCCGGGGGGGCGCCGATAAGGCGTGAAACCGTGTGCCGCTCCATGTACTCGGACATGTCAAAACGCACCAGTTCCAGCCCCATAATCCTGGCAAGTTGCCGGGTCACCTCTGTCTTGCCTACACCGGTGGGACCGGCGAATAAAAATGAACCGATAGGCTTGTCTTTGTTACCAAGGCCGGAACGTGACATTTTGATGGCTGCCGTCAAGGTCTCGATGGCAGGGTCCTGGCCGTATACCACCATTTTCAAATCACGCTCCATGGTTTCAAGCGTAGCCTTGTCAGAGGCGGAGACTGATTTTTCAGGAATACGGGCCATCTGGGCAATGACATGTTCTATATCGACAACCCCGATCGTCTTTTTGCGCTTTGATGCCGGCCGCAAGCGCTGACTTGCCCCGGCCTCATCAATGACGTCAACCGCCTTGTCAGGCAGGTGGCGGTCATTGATGTAGCGATCTGACAACTCAGCCGCGATGCGCAGTGCGCGCGGTGAGTATTTAACATTGTGGTATTCCTCAAAGCGGGATTTCAGGCCTTTAAGAATCGTAACGGTCTCTTCAACACTGGGCTCGTTTATGTCAATTTTCTGGAAACGCCTGGACAGGGCATGGTCTTTCTCGAAGATTCCGCGGTACTCCTGGTATGTGGTTGAACCGATGCACTTGAGATCGCCACTTGCGAGCATGGGCTTCATCAGGTTGGAGGCATCCATAACACCGCCGGATGCTGCACCTGCACCAATCATGGTGTGGATCTCGTCGATAAAGAGGATGGCACCCTCCTCCTTCTTTATTTGCCCGAGTACGGCTTTCAGTCTCTTTTCAAAATCACCACGATACTTGGTTCCGGCAACCAGGGAACCCATGTCCAGGGAGTAGATCGTGCTGTTTAACAGGACCTCGGGCACATCTCCGTCAACGATCATCTTTGCCAGCCCTTCAGCCAGGGCAGTCTTGCCTACGCCGGCCTCGCCTACGAACAGGGGATTGTTTTTGCGACGGCGACAAAGAATCTGGATGGTTCGCTGAATCTCATCCCGTCTGCCTATCAGGGGGTCGATGCGACCCTGCGCAGCCAATTCATTCAGGTTGCTTGCAAAACTCTCCAGCGGCTGCTTGGCAGTCGAATCGGGCAGTTCGCCCTGATCTGCATTACCCAGGTCTTCCTCGGGCTGGTCATACACCTTCGAAATACCGTGGGAGATGTAATTAACGACATCGAGCCGGGTGATATCCGACTTGTTGAGAAAGTAGACGGCCTGCGACTCCTGTTCACTGAAAATCGCGACCAGAACATTTGCGCCCGTTACCTCGGTTTTGTCTGATGACTGAACATGAAACACGGCACGCTGCAGGACTCTCTGGAATCCCAGGGTGGGTTGCGTTTCCCGGGTATCATCTTTCGAAAGCCTGGGTGTTGTTTCCTCGAGAAAGTTGCCGACTTCTTTTTTAAGCAGGTCCAGGTCTGCGCCACAGGCGCGCAAAACGGTGACCGCAGTAGGATTACCCAGCAGTGCAAAAAGCAGGTGTTCAACTGTCATGAATTCGTGATTTTTCTCGCGCGCTTCCTTGAATGCGAGATTCAGTGTGAATTCAAGCTCCTTACTCAACATGGATTAGCCCCCGGAGATACCCTACACCGCTTCCATACTACAAAGCAGCGGGTGTTGATGACGCTCTGAATATTCGCTGACCTGCGCAATTTTGGTTTCCGCCACCTCGAATGTATAAATGCCACACACGCCTTTTCCATGTGAGTGCACCGTCAACATGACGCGGGTAGCCTTCTCACGATCCATGCCAAAGATTTTTTCCAGTAACTCGACGACAAACTCCATCGGTGTGTAATCATCATTCAGTAAAAAAACCTTATACATCGAGGGTTTTTGTAGTTTCGGTTTGGCCTCTTCCAGGGCCAGCCCTTCATCGCTTCTGTGTTCCTGTTCGTTTGCCATTATCACCGTTCCGTCCGGTTCATATTACATAAATACCAGCTATATGATTATTTTACCATGAGACAGACGCTGCAGACGCTATCAAATCGACGTTCGGCGTCAATTCGCACGGGCGTGATTACACTCCAATCGGCATTTTTGATGCTTACTTAACCGTACTGGAGATTATTTACTAACCGCTATTGCCAGTGCAGCGGCGCCCTGCAGCGCGTGTTTGCAGTTACCCGAACACGCTATGAAGACTGGCGGAAAACCCTGAAAAGGAAGCAAAAGACCACACAGCCAGTGTGTGGTTTGTCTGCCTGGTTGAGCGGGATTAGATCAGGCGTTGGCAATGATCGCATCACCGAATGCAGAGCAACTGACCTTGGTCGCCCCTTTCATCAATCGGTGCAAATCATAGGTGACCGTGCCGGCAGCGATCGCACCCGAAATACCGCGAATAATCCTGTCTGCCGCTTCATTCCAGCCGATATGGCGCAACATCATTTCAGCAGAAAGTATTAACGAGCTCGGGTTCACCTGGTTCTTGCCTGCATAGCTAGGCGCAGTACCATGAGTGGCCTCGAACAATGCAATCGAGTCCGAGAGATTCGCACCCGGTGCCATTCCGATACCACCGACCTGCGCAGCGAGGGCATCTGATATGTAGTCTCCATTGAGATTCAGTGTCGCGATGACGCTGTACTCGGCTGGACGCAACAGGATCTGTTGTAAAAAAGCGTCGGCAATAACATCCTTGACGATAATCTCATTACCGGTTTTAGGGTTTTTAAACGAACACCAGGGACCGGCGTCAATCAATTTTGCACCAAACTCGTCCTGCGCGAGTTCGTAGCCCCAGCTTTTGAAGGCGCCTTCCGTGAATTTCATGATATTACCCTTGTGAATCAGGGTCACTGAGCTACGATCCTGGTCAACCGCATACTGAAGTGCCTTGCGTACCAGGCGTTTGGTTCCTTCTGCTGATACCGGTTTGATACCGATACCTGAAGAATCCGGGAAGCGGATTTTGGTAACACCCATTTCATCCTGCAGAAAAGCAATAAGTTTTTTGACTTCATCGCTACCTGCCTGCCATTCAATGCCTGCATAGATATCTTCCGAGTTTTCCCTGAAGATCACCATGTTTGTCTTTTCCGGATGCCGGACAGGGCTTGGCGTGCCATCAAAATAACGTATCGGCCTGAGACACAAGTACAGGTCAAGTTCCTGACGTAACGCAACATTCAGTGAGCGTATGCCACCCCCGACCGGGGTGGTCAACGGGCCCTTGATCGCCACACTGAAGTCACGGATAGCATCGAGTGTTTCCTGCGGTAACCAGGTATCCGGGGCATAAACCTCGTTGGCCTTTTCACCGGCATAGATCTCCATCCAGGCGATTGACCGCGTACCACCATAAGCGCTTGCAACAACAGTATCGACGACATGGCGCATGACAGGCGTAATATCCACGCCGATTCCATCACCCTCTATATAGGGAATGATTGGCCGGTCAGGCACCTGCAGGGAAAAATCAGCGTTGACCTGTATCTTTTCAGCGGACTCCGGAACAACAATATTTTCATACATCTGTGAATAATCCTGGTTGATTAATTAACTTAGTACGGGATTGTACCCGAAAAAAAGCCCCCGCAAGAGCAGGGGCTTTGGTTTGTTTGCTTGTCTTCGTTTGTCTTGAGTTTACCCGGACAAGCTTTTGATGCCTAGGGCTCTTCACCAGATGCCATGATCAGGGCTTCTTCGATAGCATCCGGAGAACACATGATGCTCATGAACGTCGCACCGGTTGCGCTTGCCATCATCGGCAGATGCGGCCAGTTGATAGCGATGCGAAAACGCGCATACAGTGCATAGGCCGTACCGTCGGAGACCACGATTTCATAGGGCAGGTGCGCTGTTGAACGCGGGTTGGCCTTGTCGATTCTGGACATGATGAACTCATCACCACTGCAGTCATCGGCATTCTTGCCTTTCAGCGCAACGCCGAAGACAGTCTCATCCTTGCCGGGAATATCGATGCGGTAAACCTTTGAGCTACTACCGAGGCCGGCAGCCAGTGAATCTTCCACCGCCTTTACCGCTTCTGCCTGGCTGTCGTATTCAGCCAGCTTACTCGGATCATCGAAGTACTCCATCATCACGGTGTAATGAAATTTCCGTAGCTTGGCAGCGGTGAGATTCTTCTCGGATCCGAAATCTTTCTCGGCACCCAGTGCGCCCTCAAGCTGGGCGCGAATATCAGAAAGCTCGCTGGCCATACGGTAGGCTGCTGCCATGTAAACCGGGTTGGTGTAGACGACTTCAGTCATGTCACCATTCCTGGTAACCGACACGCGCTGTGCAGCACCATAGGCGCCGAAATCGGATTTTGCAGCATGGTTCTTGAGCGCATTACTGGTGACAACGATGATGTCAGCATCACCATAGGGTGAATATTCACCGACGATTTCAAAACCAGCCGCCGTGAGCTTTGACTTGACTTCAGTTGCCACGGAACTGACATCACTGCTGCTTGTGTAGGCAAGGACGAACGGCATCAGAATTTCTTCTGCCAGGGCACTATTTGCTGAAAGTATTAATAGGGATGCTGCTATTAGTGTATTTCTTAACACGGCTATCATAGTTGTTTCCTCCAGACGCTCTTATAAAATAGTTGGTTTTATCTATGTTACATTGAAGCGATGAGGTGTTGCCTTCGATAGCTCAGCTAACCCTAGCGCCTTTAATGAGTTGCGAAGTATATGGGAACCATTCGCATTGTGCGAGTAGCGTGATTTTGATCATTGGAAGATACCAAAACCATAGTTATTGACTCATATCTTAAAAATAATATTACAAATACATTATAACTAATTGAATTAATTATCATGATTTGGAAGCCACACTTGACCGTTGCCGCCGTGATTGAAGAATCCGGTCGTTTCCTGCTGGTAGAGGAAAAGATTGCAGGGCAATCGGTTTACAACCAGCCGGCCGGGCACCTCGAGGACAACGAAACCCTGCTTGGCGCGGTAGTGCGCGAAACACTCGAAGAGACAGCCTGGCACTTCATACCTGAGGCCATCATCGGCATCTACCGCTGGCGCCAACCCGACACCAGGGAGACCTTCGTGCGCGTCAGCTTCAGGGGCCAGGGGTTGCATCAAGATCCGGATATACAGCTGGATGAGGGTATCGAACGCACCCTCTGGCTCAGTCCCGGGGAAATCAGAAAACAGCAACACAGGCTGCGCAGCCCCATGGTAATGCGCTCAATCGATGATTACCTGGCTGGACATGCCTGGCCACTGACTTTGTGGACCGAGATTGAAAATCGTTAAATATGTTCTTGCAATCGCGATTCTCGCGGGGCCGGCCCGGTTGCCAGCCTACAGCTTCAGCCAGGATCTCTATGATGAACAAGAGATCATCGAAACACCGACACTTGCGGGGTTCTCTGTATGTTTTGATCATAGCTGTCACAGCGTCGATACCCTCTCGATTAGCGAACAGGAATGGAGGCGTATCTCTACTCCGCTGCAACAACCGGCCGGTTCTGCAGAGGAAGAACGCGGCGCAATTGCTATAGCCATCGCTATCATGGAAGAAATTGTCGGGCGACGAACCGGCACCTATAGGGACCTGGGTAAAAACATGCGCGGCCTCGGCAGATCCGGGCAAATGGACTGCATTGATGAATCAACCAATTCCACGACGTATCTGTATATGCTCGAAAAAGCAGGTTATTTGAAATGGCACAAACTGCAGGAGCGCTCGACACGATTCGGGATCTTTGCGGGAATGCCGCATACAACGGCAGTCATCGAGGAAATCGACACGCATACCCGTTATGCAGTCGATTCATGGTTCTTCGACAATGGTGTGCCGCCGGCCATCATAGAACTGTCGGCATGGAAGAAAGGCTGGGACCCGGGCGACCAGCCGGAATGAGCAGGATCATCATGGGATTATCCGGCGGTGTTGATTCCGCCGTTGCCACGCTGCTGCTGAAGCGGCAGGGACATGATGTCAGTGGCGTCTTCATGAAGAACTGGGATGAGGAAGATGAAGCCGATTATTGCCCTGCCGAAGAGGACCTGGCGGATGCACGCGCAATAGCCGAAAAACTTGATATCGAACTGCATACAGTCAGTTTCTCTGCTGAATACTGGAATCGGGTGTTCAGGCAGTTTCTTGATGAATACGAGGCCGGGCGGACCCCCAGTCCTGACATCATCTGCAACCGTGAAATCAAGTTCAGGGCATTTCTAGACCATGCCATCGGACGCGGGGCCGACTTCATCGCCACGGGTCATTACGCACGTATCGAAAAAGATCCGCGTATCCGCCTTCTCAGGGGGGTCGATGCCGACAAGGATCAAACCTATTTTCTACATCGCCTTTCCAGGGAACAACTCGGCAAGAGTCTGTTTCCGCTTGGCGATATGCAGAAGTCAGATGTGCGCAAACTGGCACGTGAGTGTGGTCTCCCCGTGCATGATAAAAAAGACAGCACCGGCATCTGTTTTATAGGAGAACGCCGTTTCAGCGACTTCCTCGCCCGCTACCTGCAAAAGAATCCCGGTGAAATACGAACCCTTGAGGATGAAGTCATTGGCACACATGACGGCCTGATGTTCTATACCATCGGGCAACGCCAGGGACTGGGTATCGGCGGACGCAAATCCGCTACCGCAGAACCCTGGTATGTCGCCGGCAAAGAGATCGAATCCAATATTCTGCGGGTCGTGCAGGGCGTTAACCACCCGGCGCTCTTCAAACAGGGATTACGCGCCAGCCAGTTACACTGGATAGCCGCAGACCCGTCACCGGCATCCCTGGTTTGCATGGCGCGCATTCGCCATCAGCAGGCATTGCAGCGCTGCACTGTCACCATAAAGCAGCAAACATCCTGCAGCGTCAGTTTTGAGCTCCCCCAGCGTGCAGTCACGCCCGGGCAGTCGGTTGTCTTTTATGACAACGACGAGTGCCTGGGCGGGGCTCTCATCGAGGAGGCCCTGCCCCATGAGAGCATGGCTGCATGAGCAAGTCTGTCTATTCCCGCACCCTTGCACTTGCCGGCATATTCCAGGCAGCCAGGCTGGTGCAGCAAACGGCCCGCGGCGAACCGCGCGACAGTGAGTCGACTGCAGCCAGTCTCAACAGCATCTTCAACATTGACCCTGCAAACATAGAGGATGTTTACGGCGGCATTACAGGCATTGGCACCGGCCTGGAAGTGCTGGTTCGGCAACTTGGCAATGTCGATAACAGCCGGGATATAGAACTGACCCGTTATGCCGTAACACTTATTCACCTGGAGAACAGGCTGAAAAGGCAGCCGCATCTGCTGCAACTGATTCGCTCCGGAATCGAGACATGCAAGCAACTCAGCGAGCCGGAAAAAGAGTTTCAGGCGCCGGTCATTGCCATGCTGGCGGATACCTATAAACAGACCATCAGTACCCTGACACCCAGACTGCTCGTCAATGGCGAACCGACAGTACTTGGCAACACCGACAGCAAAAACATGGTGCGCGCCCTGCTGCTCGCCGGCATTCGTTCTGCTGTCCTGTTGCGCCAGTCAGGAGGCACCCGGTTAAGGCTCATTTTTCAGCGCAGGCAGTTGCTTGATTGTGCACGGGAGCAGTTGCAGAAGATATCCTGACAGGTCCGCGCAACACGGACCACTCACGATATTTCAGTGTATAATCGCGGCTTTTCGTGGCCTCGAATATACCAGCGTGGCTGAGTCCAGCAGCAGATCGTCAGGAGTTTGCATGAACAACAGTTTCAATACCCGGGATACGCTCGTAGTCGGGAACACGTCCTACCAGATTTACAGCTTGAATAAACTGGGACAGCAGCATGATATCTCGCACCTGCCCTGGACCCTGAAAATCCTGCTCGAGAACCTGCTGCGCTACGAAGATGGCAAGACCGTCACCCGTGATGATATAGAAGCGCTGATCAACTGGGATCCGCAGGCCAGCCCTGATTGCGAAATCGCCTATCGACCTGCACGTGTGCTGATGCAGGACTTCACCGGCGTGCCGGCAATCGTCGACCTGGCTGCCATGCGTGATGCCATGACCCACCTCGGCGGCGACCCGGACCGGATAAACCCGCTGCAACCTGCGGAACTGGTCATTGACCATTCAGTCCAGGTCGACAGCTTTGGTTCGAACAAGGCCATGGATCTCAACAGTGCGCTTGAATACCAGCGCAACCAGGAGCGCTACAGCTTCCTCAAATGGGGGCAAAAGGCCTTCTCCAATTTCCGCGTCGTGCCGCCGGACACCGGTATCGTTCACCAGGTCAATCTCGAGTACCTGGCGAGCGTGGTCTTTGAAATGCAAAAAGACGGCGTCATGCAGGCCTATCCGGATACACTGGTCGGTACCGATTCCCATACCACCATGATTAACGGACTGGGGGTGTTGGGCTGGGGAGTCGGCGGGATAGAAGCCGAAGCCGCGATGCTGGGGCAGCCTGTCTCAATGCTGATACCACAGGTTGTCGGCTTCAAACTGGAGGGCCGCTTGCCCGAGGGAGCCACGGCAACCGACCTTGTGCTGATGGTCGTTGAAATGCTGCGCAAGGAGGGCGTGGTTGGCAAGTTCGTCGAATTTTTCGGTGACGGACTGAATTACCTGTCACTGGCAGACCGTGCCACGATTGCCAACATGGCCCCCGAGTACGGCGCGACCTGTGGTTTCTTCCCGGTCGACCAGGAAACCCTTAACTATCTCAAGTTAAGTGGCCGCAGTGCTTCCCGGATTGCACTGGTGGAGGCCTACGCGCGTAAACAGGACATGTTCAGGCAGGACGGATCAGGCCAGGCAAGCTATACAAAGATCGTTGAGCTGAACCTGGCGGCGGTGGAACCCAGCCTGGCAGGACCGAAACGCCCGCAGGACCGTGTCCCCCTGAAAGATATCAAGCCACGCTTCCTGCAGGCGCTTGAAGAACTCAAGTCAGAAAGAAATATTGTCAGTCATCCGGTTAGTACAAACATTGATGGTCATGACGTTGAGCTGAGTGACGGCAGCGTGGTAATTGCAGCAATCACCTCCTGCACCAATACCTCAAACCCTTCCGTGATGGTGGGTGCCGGGCTGGTTGCCAAAAAGGCCGTGGCACTCGGCCTGGGTGTCAAGCCCTGGGTTAAAACATCACTCGCCCCGGGGTCCCGGGTTGTTACCGGCTACCTCGAGAAGGCGGGCCTTGCCGGTGCGTTACAGGCGCTGGGTTTTCACACGGTCGGTTATGGTTGTACAACCTGCATAGGCAATTCAGGCCCGTTACCGGAGCCGGTGTCGAAGGCTATCCATGAGGGTGATTTATCCGTCTGTGCGGTGCTTTCCGGTAACCGTAACTTTGAGGGCCGCGTCCATGCCGAGGTACGCATGAACTACCTGGCCTCACCGCCACTGGTAGTTGCCTATGCCCTGGCCGGCCGCATGGATCTCGATCTTAAAAACGACCCGCTGGGTACGGATACCAACGGCAACCCTGTTTACCTGAAAGATATATGGCCGGACGCGGACGAAATTCGCTCGGTCGTTGGCGCAAGCGTCAACGAGGAAGAGTTTCGCAAAACCTATGAACAGGTATTTTCCGGCGAGACGCGCTGGAATGCGCTGCAATCGCCGGAAGGAAAACTGTACGAATGGCAGGCAGACTCCACTTACATCCGCAAACCACCCTACTTCGAAGGCATGACCCGCCAGCCGGAGGCGATCGGTGATATAAAGAATGCACGGGTGCTGGCACTGCTGGGTGACTCGGTAACAACAGACCATATATCCCCGGCCGGCGCTATCAAGGCCGACAGCCCTGCCGGCAGATACCTGGAGTCCCTGGGCGTAAAACCCGCCGACTTCAATTCGCTGGGGTCGCGTCGTGGCAATCATGAAGTCATGATGCGCGGTACCTTTGCAAATATCCGCCTGCGCAATCAGCTGGCACCCGGAACAGAGGGTGGTATCACGGTGCATCAGCCGGGTGGCGAACAAATGAGCATATTTGATGCCTCGCAAAAATATGCCGCTGAACATGTTCCACTAATCGTAATTGCCGGCAAGGAATACGGATCCGGGTCATCACGCGACTGGGCCGCCAAGGGACCCATGCTCCTCGGTATCAAGGTAGTCATTGCAGAAAGCTATGAACGCATACATCGATCCAACCTTATCGGCATGGGTATCCTGCCGTTGCAATTCAAGCCCGGCGACACGCCGGCCAGTCTCGGACTGAGCGGGGAGGAATCCTTTGACGTGGATGGCCTGGCAGACGGACTGGTGGAGATGACACAGGTGACTGCAACCACGACGAGTGGCAAAAAGATCATGTTTCAGGCCAGGGTTCGAATCGACACACCGCAGGAGTATGAGTACTACTGTAATGGCGGCATCCTGCATTATGTGCTTCGCCAACTGGCTGCGTAAAATCAACCTACCAATTGAGGCCTGATATGGAATTGACATCACTCACCGCCCTGTCGCCGGTTGATGGCCGTTATGTCTCAAAAACGGAATCACTGCGCCCGATATTCAGTGAATATGGCCTGATACGCCATCGGGTTGTAGTGGAGATACGCTGGTTACAGGCGCTTGCAGCACATCAAGCAGTCAGGGAAGTACCGGCACTCAGCACGCATGCCGAACGGATTCTGAACGACATCATTGAAAAATTCGACGAACAGGATGCTCATCGTGTTAAAAATATCGAACGAACAACCAACCATGATGTGAAGGCCGTTGAATACTTTCTAAAAGAAAAGATCGCCGGCAATACTGAACTGGAGGCGATCAGTGAATTCATTCACTTCGCCTGTACTTCGGAAGATATAAACAACCTCGCCTATGCCCTGATGCTGCGTGAAGCACGTAACCAGTCACTGCTACCCCTGCAGGATGAAGTTATCCGCACTGTAAGCGAGCTCGCGCGCAAGAATGCGCACATACCGATGCTCGCGCGTACCCATGGTCAAACAGCATCACCGACCACGATTGGCAAGGAAATGGCCAACGTTGCCGCCCGCCTCAGGCGCCAGCGTGAACAGTATTCCGCCATTCCCATGCTGGGAAAAATCAATGGTGCGGTGGGTAATTACAATGCGCATATCGTGGCCTACCCGGATATAGACTGGCCCCTGTTTTCCAGTCAGTTCATCGCCGGTCTCGGTCTGCAGGTCAATCCCTATACCACGCAAATTGAACCCCATGACTACATGGCAGAACAGTTCGATGCCCTGTCGCGGTTCAACACGGTGCTGATCGATTTCAGCCGGGATCTATGGGGATATATCTCGCTTGGATATTTCAAGCAAAGGACCGTTGCAGGAGAAGTGGGTTCTTCAACCATGCCACACAAGGTGAACCCGATTGATTTTGAAAATGCAGAAGGCAACCTCGGGATTGCAAACGCCCTGTTCTCGCATTTTGGCGCAAAGCTGCCGGTTTCACGCTGGCAACGCGATCTGAGTGATTCAACTGTCCTGCGCAATATCGGCGTTGCTATCGCGCACAGTGTCATTGCCTATGAATCCTGCCTGAAAGGCATTGCTAAACTACAGGTTAACCAGCAGCGAACAGCTGAAGACCTCGACAATAGCTGGGAAGTCCTTGCCGAGGCGCTGCAAACAGTGATGCGCCGCCACGGTATCGAGAAGCCCTATGAGAAACTCAAGGACCTGACGCGGGACCGGCAGGTCAGTCAGGCAAGCCTGCAGGCCTTCATCCAGACGCTGGAACTGCCTGCTGACGTGAAAAAAGAACTCGCCGGTCTGACACCGGCGACCTATACCGGTAACGCGGGCGAACAGGCCGAGTCAATCTAGCCTGGTAAATTCAGTTGTCCCTGCGAAAACCGTGCCGGGGAATTGTCTGCATCAGCGACAACGCTCTCTCATTTGTTCGTAGTAAACCTTGACTCGCGGCGACTTTGCAGCACCCGGCTTCCTCTTTGCTTGATCATAGCGCAGCCTTGCATCACTGCAGCTCGACTTCACTGCCGCATGCCTGCTTACAAACAGACGCCTGGCCTGCATGCCCTGCTTCTCACGGCGCCGTGATTGTTCCAGCAACTTGTGCTCTGCAGCACGCAAACCCCTTTCACTATATGGAGAGGCCTTACCGGAAGCCGGAGTTATAGTGTTTATTTCTGCCTGTCCATGCTGCGGCGCACGGTCACTGAAATGCACTTGTCCGTCATCACCAGTCCAGCTGTACACTTCTTCTGCAAGAGTTTTAAGCGGCACCACCAACACCACAAGCGCTGCAACACGAATCAATATGCAATCTGTCTTCATTGCCTGAATATCCCGAAAAAGATTCATCCCGAGAATGAACCTTAATGAATAGCCGATCCGGGAAAAAACGGGAAAATGCCTGTTCTCCTGTAAGACACAGGCGCTACCTGACAGTTCCGGGAAACACGTCGAGACTACCCGGCAAGGCGCCGCCGGGCAGGAAATCTGAAACCGCTTCAGAACATCTCAGCGCCTGCTGAACACCAGCCGGGTTGCGGGATGCAGCTTGATGTCTTCCAGCGGGATCCATTCGGCGCATATGCTGTTCAGGCGCCGGTCCGGTCGCTGCCGACGATTATGCAGATCGTCCAGCTCTGCTGCGGCCAGGCCTGCGATCCGCCGGTCGGCTATTATTCTTCGATCATTCATTGTTTTTTACCTGTGGTATCGGGTTGCCAGTATTGAAGTAAATAATTGATGATTCTGGCAATAAATTCAATTGTACAAAGGTCTTACAGTTAGATCGCGGACAGCGCGCCTGCACCTCGTCCGTGCGGGGAATGGTCCGGACTGTAAAACAGCGCCAATATGGATGATACTGTTTAGTGTTGATAAATATAGCGATCCTGGGGGAAAACAATGAAGAAACACGAACAAACGGCCGCCGGTCCGGATGACGGCATGTCCGCAGCCGGCCAGACAGGCGGGGACAGGTTTCTCCAGTCACGGGATGATATCCGCACAACAGCCGTTGAAATTGCCCGGCAGGCGAATCACAACCTGCTGCTTCATACCATGAACCTGGAAGCCGCTATTTTCGATCAACGTCCTTTCCTGGACGCGGTAACCCGATTTGTACTGAATCACCATGAGGCGCGTTTCCTGATCCTGGTCCAGGATGGACGCAAGGCCATACAGCAGAGTAACCGCTTGATCGAACTTGCACGTCGCATGAGTTCACAGATTCAGTTCCGGCGACCGGCACCCCAGCACCGCGACTTCCAGAAAACGATCCTGCTGAATGACCGGGCGGGTTACCTGCTTTGCCCGCCGCCGGGACGCTTTGAATGCAGTGCAAGTATTAACAATCCGGGTATGGCCCGGGATCTGGGGAAATACTTCATGGAAGTCTGGGAACACGCCGAAGCTGACGTGGAAACGCGCCGCCTGGACCTGTAGTAAAAAAAGCGGCAGTTTCCTGCCGCCTTGTAAAGTCTACTTGTTAAACCCGTAATCAGGGAAACGCGGGGATAACCGGCTCGGTTCCTTCGACGTGTGCTTCAGGGTGATGTTTCTTGACCAACTCGGTCATTTCCTCGACCCTGGTCTTGGGTACATCCACCATCATCAATAGATTGCCCTCCTCGATCGCCTTCTCAAAATCCTTCAAACGCGTACTCGGTGCAGAAATACCGATCATGCCGGACATCCAGGCGCCGACGCCGGCACCGGCAAGACCGATACCCAGGATTGCACCCCCGCCAAGCGCCAGGCCGACGCCCGGAAGAGCAACCGCTGCAATACCCGCAAGGATGCCGGTAGCGCCACCAATGGCAACACCCCGTTCAACCGCGGGAACAAAATCACTTTCCTGCAACAGGTTTGCTTCCGGCAGGTTGGCTTCCAGCAGGGCGTGATGATCGGCCGCGGCAATATGTATATGACGCTGCTCTATCCTGGCAAGCAGTAACTCGTCGACAATGGTTTTTGCACTCTCTACACCGGGAATTAGGAAATAAAGCCTTCTCATGATTGACCCCTTGTCCTTAGCGGACTCAAGTTATATTTTGGTTTCAAATGCCAGCAAGCATTTATAGTGCCGAATATAGGACACATTTCCTGCGTGTGCCAGTACTAAAGAACAATTACGTCCGCGGCGCATTATAGCGGCACCCCGGGCGGGAGCCCGTTAATGACATTGCCGCAGCATTCCAGCCAGGCACGATAGTCATCTGCCGTATCGAGGTCACGGCGCCGCGTCAGGCAGTGCAATTTAACCCGCCGCTGCTGAAGGCGGGCCTTGGTCAACTCCAGTACTGCCGGGGTACTCCAGGGGACATCGTCAAATACATACGGATAGCGTCCGCGCATGCCGATCAGGTAGTAACCGCCGTCTTCGGCGGGACCGAGTACAACGCCGGCATCCCGTTCAAGCCAGGTCAACGCTTCATCCAGGTCAGCAGCGCATAATGTCGGGCAATCAGCGCCAATCAGCAGCACCGGCTGTTCGGGTTTTCCCGCGGCTTGCAGTGCATGTGACATGCGGCCGCCAAGATCACCCTGGACTTGCTCATGCAGCTGGACTGCATATTGCTGCCTGCATTGCTCGAAAAAGGGATCCGCCATGGCCGGGCTGCACCACAGTTCCACCGGGCATAAGGCAGAACCGGTCACCATCTCCAGCGTGGAGCAGAGCAGCTCGCGATAGAGATCTGCCGCACCGCCTGCACCAAGCGTCGCTATCAACCTGGTCTTGACCCGGCCCGGTTCAGGCGCCTTGCTGAATACCAGGATCCTGGCGTGCGGATACTTCATGGCTTGTCAACGGCGTAGTATCTTGCCAGCCGCACCGGGTCAATACCGACAAAGTATGCAAACCGCAGCACCCACATCTTCAGGACGGTCCTTGCTATGCCGTGCTTTTCCCAGCGCCGGGGCGATGAGGTCAGTTTTTGCCTGACAACAGCCGGGCGGGAATAGCGTTTCAGTCTGCGGCTCAGTGCGACATCTTCCATCAGGGGAATATCCGGAATTCCGCCAACCTGCTCGTAGAGTTCGCGCGCGAGGAATATTCCCTGGTCACCGGTGGCAATACCGCTTAGCCGGGAGCGTAAATTCATAAACAAGGCAATCATTTTAAAGACGCGGCGTTCACCGGAAAACTCGATGTTAAAACGTCCCCACTGCACAGCGGGCCGGGATAAACATCCGAGGATAAGCCTGTCCGCACCATTCACGGGGAGCGTATCGGCGTGCAGCAACCAGATGACGCTGCCATTCGCCACGGCAACACCGGCACGCATTTGACTCGCCCGGCCCCGCGGTGCGCGGATAAGCCGGTCGGCGAATGCAGTACTGACAGCCACAGTATTATCATTACTGCCACCATCGACCACGATAAGTTCATGACCACGCTGACGCATGGCCTGCAGCCTTTCAAGCGTGCGGGCGATGCAGCCCTCCTCGTTCAGGGTGGGAATGACAATACTGATCCTTGGATTAACAGCAGCTATTGCCACGAGACTGTTGCGCTGCGGCGGCTTGCTGTTCGCCTTCACAACAGGCAGCTGTTTCAGCCCCGGGAGAAAGGCTTATAAAATATCCCTTGTAGGCATGCCCGGTAAGCAGGTCATGGGTGTGGCCATTGACCGGCACCCGCTTACCACGCTGGTAGCAGTTACCCGCGTCATCAGTAACCTCGGCAAAAGGGCCCCGATATATCACGCTGGCTTCATTGTGTCGGCCGGACAGCTGGGCCGGTTTTACTGCCGTCAGTGTCACCGAACGAAATTCAATCCCTTCTACAACCTGCCAGGGGCGGGCATCCCACTTGTCATAGCAGGGCGCATGGAAACCGCAGTCAGCAAACACCTGCAGGAACTCCGATTCTTCGAAAGCGCCGGAAATACACCCGCTCCATAGCTCGGGATTATTCTTCATCGACAGCGGAATGGTTTGATCGCTGATGATATCGGATATGGCTACACGGCCACCCGGTCTCAGGACCCTGAATATCTCACTGACAAGCTGTTGCTTTTCTTCGTCAGATACCAGGTTAAGGACGCAGTTGGAAATCACCAGGTCAACGGAATTATCCGCTATCAGCGGGTTCTCCTTACGCTGGCGCATTTCCCAGTGCTTGAGTGCACCGAAGTCCTTGTGACTTTGGACCGGGTTCGTGGCCAGATATTTCTCCAGGGCCTCGATATCCAGTGCAAGATCCTGTATGTGCCCCTTGATAAAACGAACACGATCATCGCACAGCCTCGCTGCCATTTCCTGCTGGTGCCTGCGTGCCAGTGCGAGCATGTCATCATTCATGTCGACACCGATCACCTGGCCGCCCTTGCCGACCAGCTGTGCAGCCATGTAGCAAATCTTGCCGCCGCCCGAACCAAGGTCAAGCACGACGTCACCTGTCTGCACGTAGCGTGAAGGGTCGCCGCAGCCATAGTCCTTTTCGATTATCTCATCCGGCAGCATGGCCAGCAGCCCCGAGTCATAATCCACCGGGCAGCACAGGGCTTCCTGCCGCTCCCTGGCACCTTCTGAATACCGCTCGCGGACACTGCTTTCAACATTCATAGTCATGTAAATTCTCCTGGTGTAATTTCTCACTCATCCGCCAAGCGCACCACTGCAACCCGACCCCTGGCCCGCCGTACAGCCGTAACAATGATCCGCAACCCTGATCGGCGTACCGGTCAGATGGTCAGCCTGCAGGTCTGATATATGCAATCTGGTTTTCTTCTCAAGCTGCGTCGGAATATCGAGCATCTGGTTGAAATCACAATCGTAGACGTATCCCTGCCAGTCGATACTGATCAACGAGCGGCACATAACGGCGGACAGGTTTGTATCACTGTGAGCACCACGCAATAACGCCATGTAGGCTGCGAATTTCCCCTTGCTTACCAGCGTGCTGCCAAATCGCTTGATGGGCATATTCGCCAGCGTCAGCAGCCGGTTGAAATAAATACCGTATTCATCTTCCAGGTGCTTTTTGTAATCCTGCTGCAGCGTATCCTGCGGCGGCGGCAGGACCGCACCCTGGGGATTAAATACCAGGTCGAGCTCCAGTCCCGAGCCCGCCTGCCCGTAGCCAAGCCCATTCAGCAAACGCAGTGCTTCCAGGCTTGCCTCGAACGTCCCGTCACCGCGTTGGGTGTCGACATTTTCCTTTATATAACAGGGTAATGACGCAACTATCTTAACCTTTTTCCTGGCAAGAAAATTCGCCGTATCCTGCTGCCCGGGCTCGAGCAGGATGGTCAGGTTGCAACGGTCTATGACAGTCATCCCGCGGCTTGTCGCAGCGCTGACGATATCCCTGAACAGGGGACTGATCTCCGGGGCTCCGCCGGTGAGATCAACCGTGCTGACGTTTGATGTATCCAAAAAGCGGATCACTGCATCGAGTGTATCCCTGTCCATCATTTCGGTGCGTCCGGGACCCGCATTGACATGGCAGTGCAAACACGACTGGTTGCACTTGTAGCCAAGATTCACCTGCAGGGTTTCCAGGCGGCCGCGACTGATTTTTGGAAAATCGCTCTCGATCAACAATGGCAGGGTTGCATGCATTATCGTTTACCCGCTGATTATCATGGAACAATCCTGTTCAGCAAGCCGACCAGGAAGCGTACTTTTCTTGCCTTCAATAAATGTGAATAGCTGCTGTTGATTGTACGCCGGTGAACCTGTGCGTAATTCGGGTAGGCATGCACCAGCTCGGCAATATCCTTTACTTTCGCGTTAACTTTCATGGCCAGTGCAAGCTCGTGGATCAATTCCCCGGCCTGTGCGCCAACCAGAGCAGCCCCAAGGACGCGACCCT
The DNA here is from genome assembly GCA_049667605.1 of Gammaproteobacteria bacterium. Taxonomy (GTDB): domain Bacteria; phylum Pseudomonadota; class Gammaproteobacteria; order UBA9214; family UBA9214; genus UBA9214. The sequence goes on along the minus strand of JBATIF010000204.1, from coordinate 12,201 downwards.
TGCTGATCAGGATCTTCAAAAACCCTGCCTGTTCTCCGTCGGTAAAAGCGCGATCCACATCCTGCATATTGAAGCGGGCCAGCTGATAGCTGATACCCTGCTCGTCTGCTTCTACTTCCGTAAGGCCAACGGCAGCCACATCCTGGTCAGTATAAACAACCCGCGGGACAACCCGGTAATCGGTCTTTTTCGGGATGCGAAACACGATATTGGCAAGGGCAATACCCGCCTGGTATTCAGCCATGTGGGTAAACTGGTATGGACCGGCGACATCGCCTACTGCGAAAATGTGTTTTCTTGATGTGCGCAGACGGCGGTCAACCGTAATACCTTTCTTGCCATACACTACTCCGGCCTGTTCCAGCCCCGTATTATGGATACACGGGCGCCGGCCCGCGGCAACCAGCCCACCCGGACCCCCGCCAATGACCACCAGATCCTGCTTCCTGCCCATGAGAATAGTCCTAGCCTGTCCTGTTGCGCCGCAAGCGCATAATTATTCGCGAACCAAAGGCAACGGTCGCAACAACCGCAATTGCCAGCAACGCCTTCTTGACAATGTCCTCACCACCGGCAACCAGTTCGCGTCCGGCATAACCCAAGTAGGTATAAGCGGCGCCACCGGGAGCCATGAAGACAAAGGATGTAACGACATAGGTAAGCAGCCTGATTCTTGTCAGGCCAAGCGCATAGTTAAGCACATTAAAAGGAAACAGTGGCACCAGCCGCACAAATGCGACAAAGCGCCAGCCCTCGTTTTCGACACCTTCAACCAGTTGCCGCAAACGTTTGCCGGCACGCCGTGTTGCCCAGTCACTGGCGATATAGCGTGCCGCCAGAAAGGCAAGCATGGCTCCGAGGGTGGCGCCTGCCAGGTTATACAGGGTGCCGAATACCGGCCCGAACAATGCTCCCCCTGCAAGGGTGAATAACAGCCCCGGCATGAAAAACACGGTGGCTATCGCGTAGCACGCAATAAAAACCAGGGGTGCTGCCCAGCCGAGCTGACCGAGCCACTGTTCGAGCGCTGCAACGGAGATGTGCTCGCGGTATACAAGGGCAGTGCCAATGCCAATTGCAAGGATTAGCAGCAAGCCAATACGTCGCATGTTCTCAGGCGGGCTATTCATCGCTATCCCGGCGTCGACGGTTGATGGCGTAGTCCGTTACCCTGCCGATAAAGGGCATCAGCAACAGGCCGGGAAGTTTTACGCATTGCACGGGATCCCTGAAGGTGTCGATACCGATTGTCATTCCTGCATGCCCGTCCTGTGGCTGGTCGCGGTAGGTTCCAAACAGGCGGTCCCAGATGGACAGATTGAAACCGAAATTACTATTGGTTTCATGCTGAAGATGCGAATGATGTACACGGTGCATGTCCGGGGTGACAATAAACAATCTCAGGATTCGATCTATTGGCAATGGCAAGCGAACATTGCTGTGGTTGAACATCGAGGTAGCATTCAGCAATACCTCGAATATCACCACGGCAAGCAGCGGCGGCCCAAGCAGCAGGATGACAGCAAACTTGATCAACATGGATAACAGTATTTCCAGCGGGTGGAAGCGCGATCCGGTGGTGACGTCAAAATCGAGGTCGGCGTGATGAACACGGTGCAGGCGCCATAATGCAGGGACCGCATGCAGCATCACATGCTGCAGATAGATAGCGCCGTCGAGAATAATGACCGAGATCACTGTGGCCACCAGAAAAGGAGCCTCAAGCTGGTTGAACAGCCCCCATTGCTGCTGTATTGCCTGGTCCGCCACACCCACTGCTGCAGCGGGAAAAACAAGTCGCAGGAGCAACGTATTTATCATCACCAGTGAAATATTATTCAGCCAGCGCAGCGGTTTTGGCTGGCTGAGCGGACGACGCGGCGCGAGCATCTCCCAGACAGCCATTGCCGCGAAAACCCCGAAAAACATAGCGATCCTGACGACTGGCTCCCAACTTGTTATCGCCTCATCCATGCTGTTGAACGCACCCTGATTTTGCTGCTGCAGCCTTGCTGAATTGAGAAACGATTTCGAGCGCTTCAAGCACTACCTCGGTGCCCGCCCCCGGCTTGTGTGCGTATTGGCCCAGATAGCGCCGCCAGTGCCTGGCACCCGGTTCACCGGCAAACAGGCCCAGCATATGGCGGGTGATGTGTTTGAGCAGTGTACCCGCTGCAAGTTCCGCTTCGATGTATGCCAGCATCTGGTGAACAATCTCCTCACGCCCGCGGGGCTTTTGCGCGGCGCCGTAGAAACGTGCATCAACCCCGGCCAGCATATAGGGTTCATGATAGGCCACCCTGCCAAGCATCACGCCATCGACCTGTCCTAAATGGGCTTGCGCACTATCCAGATCACGGATACCACCATTTATTATTATTTCAAGACCCGGAAATTGCTGCTTGATCCGGTAGACATAATCGTAGTTCAGGGGCGGGACTGTGCGGTTTTCCTTCGGGCTCAAGCCCTGCAGAAAGGCCTTGCGCGCGTGGATGATAAAGGTGCCGCAGCCGGCATTACTGACCGTGCGGATAAATCCGGCAAGCTCTTCATACGAATCCCGCTCATCAATCCCGGTACGGCACTTGACGGTCACCGGGAGCGCCACGGCATCCTGCATTGCCGCGACACAATCAGCCACCAGTCCGGGTTCGGCCATCAGGCATGCGCCAAAGCGGCCCGACTGAACCCGGTCACTGGGGCAGCCGACATTCAGGTTGATCTCGTCATAGCCGTATTCCATTGCAAGGCGCGCGCACTCAGCCAACGCAAGCGGATCGCTACCACCGAGCTGCAGGACTAGCGGGTGTTCAGGACTATTGAACCTGAGGAAACGGTCCCTGTCGCCGTACAACAGGGCATGTGTAGTCACCATCTCGGTATACAACAGGGTATCTGCAGTAACCAGACGCAGTAGATAGCGACAATGACGATCCGTCCAGTCCATCATGGGCGCCACGGAAAAACGATGGTTTATACGCCTGGAAATGGCCACACCCCTGTTATATTTGCCCACTGGCTGAAAACCGGCCATTTGCCCCGATAATATAGACGCCGATACGCGCTCCGGCCGCCGGGTGATGGCTTGCACAAATCCTAATTTAACGCTTTTGTATCAATCGTCTCGGTGATATAGTCAAAAAATATTTAAGGGATAAAATGTTTGATTTCACAATATACCAACATGCCAGAGATTTTCACCAACGATACGGGGCTTGTCCGAAAATGACTTGTAACAAAAACAGCGTACTTCTGATACTCGCGGGTGTTGCCCTGGTGGGCCTCGCCGGTTGTTCATCCCAGCCTTACGAACCCTGGCAACCCGGGGATTCCTGGTGGGAAAAAGAGCAACAGGGCGGCAAGAAAGCCGAGATGACAAAGACTGCCGAGGACGCGGCCACGGCAAATGAAATGCCGGCAACCATGCCGGTTATGGAGGAGAGGCCCGATAGCGGGAATGTGCCTGTTGCCTCACCAATGGGCTCCCAAGAAACTTCCACAACGAGAACGACAGGTGATGTCCTGCTTATTGACAGCATTCAGTCGGCACCGGACATGAAAACTCCGCGTAATGGCATGACGATGGACATGGTCCGCCGCCAGTTCGGCACTCCAATATCCGAAGGCAGCAGCATTGGCGATCCACCCATCACACGCTGGGAATATAAAGACTTTTCCGTGTATTTCGAATACAACCTGGTGTTGCACTCCGTCGTCCACCGCCCGAACCGTAACTGATCTGAAACCACTGCTCTGCCGGCTATCGGCCCTGTCGGCCGGTGCCCGGCATAGCTCCTGGCTAATGACGGCACAAGGCCGGGCAAAACTGTGGTCAGGGGCATGATATTCATGGATAATATTTTCCCCTGACAACCGCTGGGAAAAGCGCATGATCCTGATTTTGCACGCCGACACTGATAAGGACGGGTCCGAATATCGGCAGTTGATGGATTTCCTGTCGCACCTGAAAAATATTCAGTCGCGCGTGCATGACGAAAAAGGCATCCTGCAAACCCTCACCGAAATCTACCTGGTCGGAGATACGGCTTCACTGATAATCGAGGATATGCAGAGCCTGCCCTGTGTAGACCGCGTTGTGCGCGTATCAGAGGAATACCGTGTACTCGGACGCCATCATGATGATGTGCGCCCCACGCACTTTGATTACAACGGTATCCGCTTCGGCCAGGATAACCTGAACGTATTCGCCGGTCTTTGCGCGGTAGACAATCCCGAACATGTCGAACAAATGATGAAGGCATTGAAGGAGCATGGCCAGCAATGCACCCGCATGGGCGCATACAAGCCGCGCACCAACCCCTACTCTTTCCAGGGTCATGGAAAGAGCTGCCTGCCTTTTGTTTTCGAGCTCGCCGGAAAATACGATATAAAAGTCGTTGCCATGGAAGTCACCCACGACTCGCATGTCGCCGAGATCCATGAAGCCCTGGAACTGACCGGCAACCCGACCGGCGTGATGCTGCAGATCGGCACCCGCAATACGCAGAACTTCGAATTACTCAAGTCGATCGGGCGTGACCCGGATTTCCCGGTGCTGCTGAAACGCGGCTTTGGTATCACCCTGGAAGAATCACTCAATGCCGCGGAATATCTCGCCAGTGAAGGCAACCGGCGCGTGGTGTTCGGTCTGCGTGGCATGAAGACCAACATGGGCGACCCGCATCGCAATTTTATCGATTTTGCCCACGTTCCGGTCGTCAAGCGCCTGACGCGCATGCCGGTCTGTATTGATCCATCACACTCGGTAGGCAGCCGTGACTCTACACCGGAAGGTATCCTCGATGTCTTTCATGTAACGGCACAAGGTGTGATCGCAGGCGCCAACATGGTGCTGGTTGATTTCCATCCGGTACCGAGCAAGGCCCTGGTGGACGGGCCACAGGCCTTGCGCATGAATGAACTGGGGTATTTTCTGGACGATATCAGGGTAGCCCGGGAGGCCTATGAGAAACGCCTGGCGCTTTGCGAAGCCCATCGTACTGCTGTCGCCTCTGCAGCCTGATGCGGGCCTGAATTTTTTATACCCCGGTAAATATTCACCCTGAGCGGGTGGATATCGGCTGCAGGCAACAATAGAGCCGTGAATAGACTATAGTTGGGAAGTGACAACACAGCGCTGGAGTCGAAATATGCAGCCACTAAAGGCCCTCTTCATTGTAATCACATTGCTGCTCTGCCATTCCCTGCCGGCGGACGAAGAAGTATCTAAACTGGTTGAAACTCCCTACACCGAACAAAAAGTCGTCTATGATTTTTACCTGGACGACCCGCAGAAAATCAATTCCGCCCTCTTCTGGATTCGTTCACTGGTCAACCCCCTGATGGCTGAGCCCTACGGGCTGGCACCCGAGTTCATGGATATCAAGGTCGTAATCCATGGCACGGAGATTGTCACCGTTGCCCGCAAGAACTATGAGAAATACCGGGATGCTGTAGAGCGCATGCGTTATTACGCAAGCCTGGGCGTGGAATTCAAGGTGTGCGGTATGGCAGCAGAAGACTATGGTTATGCAACCGGCGACTTTTATGAATTCATAGACGTGGTCCCGTCGGCGATCACCGAACTGGCCCATTGGCAACTGCAAGGCCATGCACTGATCACGCCGATGGTCATGGAGAAAAAGTTATCTATTGAAGAAATCCGCTAGGCAAGCGGCTTCACCATGGCGGGTCACGTACTTCCTCTTGATTATTCTGCAGGAGCGAGCGACAGCTCGCAAACACCTCGCCAGCTGGCGCTGGCCCCTGCAAGTTAGCGCAATAAAGAAGAGTGCCTCGCCCGCAAGGATAAAACCTATTTATCGATTTTCATCAACAGCGGCGGAAGAAAAAGGAAGTCAGCTATAAGAGCAAAACCGATAGTGATGGCTGTAAGCAGGCCCATGTCGGCATTCAGTTTGAAGGCCGACTGGGTCAGGACCATGAAACCGGCGATCAGTACAAACGATGTCACCCACAACGCCATACCAACCGTAGAGAAGGCGTAGCGCACGGCGTCGGCGGAATGCAGGCCCTGCTCACGCCTTGCGCGCAGGTACTTGCTGAGAAAATGCACAGTATCGTCGACCACGATACCCAGGGTCATACCGGTAACCACTGAAAGTGCCAGCCCCACCTCCCCCACCAGCAAACCCCACAGTCCGAAGCCCATGGCCGCAGGGATCAGGTTCGGCACCAGGCTTACCAGGCCTATTTTGACAGAGCGCAGCGCAATAACCAGCACCACGGATATCAGTACCAGGGCGATTGTCGTGCCCGTTAACATGCTGCGGATATTTCGATAGCCGATATGTGCAAACATGACAGACGGACTTGCCCCGTCAGTCTTCATATGAGGTGCATTTTCTCCCAGCCAGGCCTGTGCTTCTTGATCAAGGGCAAGCATTTCGTTGGTTGAGACACTCTCCAGGGAGACCGTCATGCGCGTGGCGGTTTTGCCGATATCGATCTGGTTATTCAGGTCAAGTCCATAGGGCAGGGACATCTCGTAGAGCAGCAGGTACTGTGCCGACAGATCGCGCTGACCAGGCAAGCGATGCCATTGCGGGTCATCGCCATGCATATTCCTGTTCAAACGCTTCATTATGTCGGTCAGTGTATTGACGTGCAGCACACCGGGCTGTTGCCGGTACCACTCCGCAAAGCGATCAACATCCCTGAGAAAATCCGGCTCACTGATGCCCCCGCTCTCACCCGTACCGAGCGAATAATCAATTGTATAGACGCCGGTCAGGTTGCTGGTTGCGAAATCGGTTGCATTCCTGAAGTCAACTGAGGTGTCAAAGTATTTGACAAACTCGTCATTTAATTCATTGCGCGGGATAAAGATTACCAGGCCAATAACGATAAAACCCATTCCCCAGAACAGGTAATTGCGCTGTTTAATAACAGTCTCTGCCAGACGGTCCATCGCCCGTGCACGCCGAGTCTCACCAACCTTTACGCGCACAGGCAGGCACAGCATCAGCGCAGGGAGAAAGCCCACGGATAGAACAAAAGCAATGCCGACACCCATGGCAACAATATTGCCCAGGTCACGAAACGGCGGCGCATCGCTGAAGTTCATGCTCATGAAACCGATGGCTGTCGTCAATGTTGTCAGAAAAACCGGCTGAAGGTTGATCCGCAGGCTGTCGATGATGGCGGAGGTCTTATCCAGCCCCCTGCGCATGTCATGCAACAAGCTGATGAGCACATGCACGCAGTCAGCCACTGCAAGGGTCAGGATAATTGTGGGTGCAGAGGCTGACGGTGGTGTCAGCGGGATTCGCAGCCATCCAGCCAGACCCATGGCAGCCACTATGGAAAAAACAATTACAAAAAAAGTGGCGAGCGCAGCCGTAAACGAATGCAGCAGCAGCAGAAGTGTCAGGATGACGACTGCAAACATCATCGGAATCAAGGTTTGCTGATCACGAATACTGACCTCGGGGAAGGAGTTATTCATAATGACCATGCCGGTAAGGTAAACATCCAGGTTCGGATTCCCGGCCTTTACCTGCTCGACAAGATCGCGTGCAAACGCAGTTACTTCCGGCACTTCCTCGCCGCTGCCGTTATCAGGTAGCTGGATGGTTACATTGACACCGGTGACCCGGCCATCAGGTGCGATCAGGCGATGAACAAGCAGCGGCTCGTTAATGGCGATGTCGCGGATGGACTGAAGACCTGCAGCATCAATATTTGCCGCATCCGGCACAAGGTCGTCAACAACCAGGTCATCTTCTTCTGCCCGGGTGTGCTGGTAGTTGCTAATCGAGTCGACGCGGATGGAATAAGGTAATTGCCAGGAGGCCTCAGTCAGCCAGGCGACACTTGCGAGGGTTTCCGGGGTAAACACCCGCCCGTCTTTTGGTGCAAGCACAAATAACACATTGTCTGTTTTGGTATAGGTGTTCTGCAGCTGCTCAAATGCCTGCATCTGCGGATTGTCTTCGCTGAAGAACATCCGGTAGTCGGTTTTGAACTGAAGAAACCTGACGCCACTGCCGGCCAGGGCCACCAGCAGCAAAGACACCAGCAGGACGGGAATCTTCCAGCGGACCAGCCATTCTCCATATGTCTTAGCCATGAATTAATCCTTATTCCGGTCTGGTCAGGCTGCTTGCCTGGCATTCGGGCTGACAGCCGCTATCTGCAAAATGTATGAGCGAGCTGACAGCTGCGCGTACTGGCTGCTTTTCCACCGGCTTGTAATATACAGTCTCGACGTGGCCCATTCCAACCCGTGACCAGACATAAGCGTTTATTTGTTAAACAATAATCAGAGATACACCGGCAGGGAACCAGCCGAATGTAATGCCTTCTTATGCGGGCTTTGTTGCACCGGGTAGATGGCCTGGTGGCTTCAATAATGTCCTTTGGCTTTTGTATATCCCGCCCCTTGCTTTACTGTTCGCTGGCGTTATCGGCTTCTGCCCGGGACACATGATCTTCAGCAAACCTGGTTTTAAAGGCCGGGATTCAGGCAGCCCGCCCTGAACCGGGTATAAGACAACGATCAACTCAAGTATTATGCCCCGTGCAGCCCGGCACCGGGCATTTGTCAAGAACACGCATGTCACAACCCGCCAATTCCAGTTCCACAGCCCACGCTAACCACGGCACACTTGTGTCCGCATTACCGGGCAGGGGTGAAGCACAGCTCTGGACCGGCCTGTCGGGCGACAGCCTGCCGCTTGCCATCAGCACCGCGGTACAAAACCACGCAGGCCTGCTGGTCGTAATCACTCCCGACATGCAGTCTGCCGAACTGCTGTTTGAGCAGTACAATTTTTTCAGCTCAGACACAGACAAGCCTGCCATTATCTTTCCTGACTGGGAAACCCTGCCCTACGACAATTTTTCACCGCACCAGGACATTATTTCCCAGCGGCTGGCTTCCCTGTACCGGTTGCCGGAATTTCATCGCGGACTGCTGATCGTCTCTGCCCCGACCGTCATGCAGCGGCTGCCGCCGCCGGACTACATACTCAACAACAGCCTGCTACTGAAAACCGGCGACCCGCTTGACCCGGCAGAAATGCGGCTGCGCCTGGACGCTGCAGGCTATCGATGCGTTTCCCAGGTAATGGAGCACGGCGAGTTTGCCGTGCGCGGCTCTCTCCTCGACCTGTTTCCCATGGGCAGTGAACAGCCCTTGCGAATTGATTTCTTTGACCGGGAAATCGAGTCAATCAGGACGTTCGACCCGGAAACCCAGCGCACTGTTGAACACTGCGACGCGATAAAGATGTTGCCGGCACGTGAATTTCCGATGGACGAAAATGCAATCCGCTCTTTTCGCCGGCGTTACCGTGCCCGCTTCGAGGGTGACCCGCAGAACTGCAATATATACCGTGAGGTCAGCCAGGGGATTGCCTCGGCCGGGATCGAGTACTACCTGCCGCTGTTCTTTGAAAGAACCAGCACCCTGTTTGAGTATCTCCCAAACAGCAGCTGCATCATTAAACCGGATGCCACCGACCAGGCCTGTGAAAATTTTTACATCCAGTTGCTGGAGCGCTATGAATCCAGGCGCCATGACATTCAAAGGCCCGTATTGCCGCCCGATATGCTTTTTATCGAGCTGGAACAGCTGCAGCAGCAACTGACCGGGTATCCGCTGGTCAATATCAGCCTGTTCAGGGAAGTGCATGCCGGCAAGGGAACGGTTGATCATAAGGTAAAGCTTCCCGGCGGTCTGCGCATCAGGCCACGCGGCGACCAGCCGGCCATCGCCCTGCAGGATTTTCTGAACAACACGCCCTGCCGCACCCTGCTGACGGCGGAATCCACGGGCCGGCGGGAGGCCCTGATCGACCAGCTCCGGGGTTTCGGCATACGCCCGCAGCTGGTCGACAGCTGGCAGGCCTTCCTTGATGCGGAACACGCGCTCTCCATCACCGTTGCACCGCTCGAACATGGGCTGGTACTGGAATCCCCTGCCCTGGCAATCATTCCTGAAACGGCCATTTTCGGCGACCGTGCGCGGCAATCCCGCCGGCGAAAACCGGCACGCGACCCGGCCGCTATCATCAGGAACCTCACCGACCTTGAAATCAATGCCCCAGTCGTCCATGAAGAACATGGTGTCGGCCGCTATCTTGGCCTTGTAAAACTCGATCTGGGTGAGATAGAAAACGAGTTCCTCGCCCTTGAATATGCCGGCGCTGACAAACTCTATGTCCCGGTTGCATCGCTTGCGCTGGTGAGCCGCTATACCGGTGCCTCTGCTGAGTCTGCCCCGTTGCACAAACTCGGCACCGACCAGTGGGATCGTGCCCGGCGCAAGGCTGCCAAACGCATCCATGATGTTGCCGCCGAATTGCTTGATATTTACGCCCGGCGGGCCGCCCGTAAAGGCCATGCCTATGCCACCCCGGGGAGTGAATATGCCGCGTTTGCATCCAGCTTTCCCTTCGAGGAAACCCCTCACCAGGAGGAAGCTATCAGCAAGGTGCTCGCGGACATGCAAGCGAGCACACCCATGGACCGGCTGGTCTGCGGAGATGTCGGTTTCGGCAAGACAGAAGTTGCCATGCGCGCGGCGTTCCTCGCGGTGCAGGACGGCAGGCAGGTCGCCATCCTGGTGCCGACCACGCTGCTGGCGCAACAGCACTACCAGAATTTTTCCGACCGCTTCTCCGAGTGGCCGGTACGCGTCGAGTTGCTGTCACGCTTTCGCACCGGTAAACAGCAGAACATCGTACTCGAGGGGCTGGAGACAGGCCGCGTCGATATCGTGATCGGCACCCACAAGCTGCTGCAGCCTGCCATAAAGTTCAAGCGGCTCGGGCTGCTGATTATCGACGAGGAGCACCGTTTCGGCGTGCGCCAGAAGGAACTGATCAAGAAACTGCGCGCGGAAATCGACATTCTCACCCTGACGGCAACACCGATACCGCGCACGCTGAACATGTCGCTCGCGGGCATGCGTGATCTCTCCATCATCTCCACCCCGCCGGAAAACCGGCTCGCCGTTAAAACCTTCGTGTGCGAATGGGACAGCGCGATTATCCGCGAGGCCTGCCTGCGCGAGATAAAACGCGGCGGACAGGTGTACTTCCTGCACAACCAGGTTGAATCAATCGATCGCATGGCCGAGGAACTCGGCAAGATAATCCCCGAGGCCAGTATCGAGATTGCGCATGGCCAGATGCGCGAGCAGGCACTCGAGCAGGTCATGCTGGATTTTTACCACCGCCGTTTCAACATACTGCTGTGCAGCACGATTATCGAGAGCGGCATCGATGTCCCGAGTGCCAACACGATTCTGATGAACCGCGCCGACAAGCTCGGTCTTGCCCAGCTGCACCAGCTGCGCGGGCGTGTCGGCCGCTCCCATCATCGCGCCTATGCCTACCTGATTATCCCGCCGCGCACTACAATGACGGCAGATGCCGAAAAGCGGCTGGCCGCGGTTGAGTCCATGGAAGAACTCGGTGCCGGTTTTACCCTGGCGACACACGACCTCGAGATCCGTGGTGCCGGTGAGCTGCTCGGCGATGACCAAAGCGGGCAAATCCATGAAATCGGCTATACGCTGTATACAGATTTGCTGGAACGCGCGGTCAAGTCGCTGAAGGAGGGACGCACCCCGAAGCTGGATCAACCGCTGCACCAGGGGCCTGAAATTGACCTGCTGACCGCCTCGCTGCTGCCTGATGACTACATAGCCGACGTGCATACACGGCTGGTCGTCTACAAGCGCATCGCCGGCATGGAGACAAAAAAGGATCTCAGGGAGTTGCAGGTGGAACTGATCGACCGCTTCGGCCTGTTACCGCAGGCTGCCAAAACCCTGTTCAGGATATCGGAACTGAAACTGCTCGCGGCGCCCATGGGCATCGGGAAAATCGAGATCGGCAGCACCGAAGGCCGCATCCTGTTTGGCAGCGAGCCCGACATCGACACTGCCAGCCTGGTGGAACTGATCCAGGTCAAACCGGACAGGTTCCGCTTTGAAGGCGGCAACAAGCTGAGACTCTACGGGGATTTCCCCACGGAAGAGGAGCGTTTCAGTATTATTTCAGATATGCTTGCCCTGCTTTCAGGGCAAGAAACCCGACTACTACACTAACTATCACGACTATGCGCCAATTCCTCGCCAGACCAATAACCGTATTTCGCCAGATCGCGCTCTGCCTCCTGCTGGGCCTGCCATGGAGCCAGGTCACCCGGGCGGCAATGCCCCCCGTC
>JBATIF010000203.1:0-8158 GCA_049667605.1 Gammaproteobacteria bacterium | reverse complement strand
CTTTCGATGTCATCATTTACGCATTTCTCGGCCTGTTCAAAATATTCTTCCTGGTCTTCAATGTCGTGCCCTTCGTGGCGCTGTTGATCATGGGCTGGAATTAAGCACCTGCCGGGGATGCGTGTGGGGCGCATCAAACACCACCGAGACCGCGCCGGAAACAAAAAAGCCCCCTTGGAAAGGAGGCTTTTCAGCTGGCGGAGAGGGTGGGATTCGAACCCACGGAGGGTTACCCCTCAACGGTTTTCAAGACCGCCGCTTTCGACCACTCAGCCACCTCTCCAATGCGGCGCTAGAATACCGGAACCCAGCCGGGTTTGACCACCCATTTCCACAATAATAGACGGTATTTAAGTTGCTGTTTCTGTTCAGGGTGTTTATCCTTACCGAATCAATCAGGAATGCCGTTGTCTACATTCCCGGTTAACATTCTAGGCAATCAGGAGGTTTGGTTCTATGAGCATGATTGAAAAGACCGTCGGTACAGTACGCACATCGGTACTGGAGTCCAACAAGGTTCTTCGCAACACCTATGCCCTGCTTTCCATGACGCTGATTTTCAGTGGCCTGTGTGCGGGCATTGCGGTGAAGATGAATGTACCGCCCCTGGGTCTGCTTATTACCATGGTGGGTTATTTCGGCCTGCTGTTCCTTACCACGAAGTTCAGCAACAGCGCCATGGGACTCGTATTCGTGTTCGCGCTGACAGGTTTTATGGGCGTCACGCTTGGCCCGATTATCAGCATGTACCTGTCAATCCCGAATGGTAACAGCATTGTAATGACTGCAATGGGTGGTACCGGGGTTATCTTCCTGGGACTGTCCGGCTATGTGCTGACGACCCGCAAGGACTTCAGCTTCCTGGGTGGCTTTTTAATGGTGGGCATCCTGGTAGCGTTCCTAGCCGGCCTGGCTGCCTATTTTCTCAGCATGCCGGGCCTGTCGCTTGCCGTTTCGGCCATGTTCATCCTGCTGATGTCCGGCCTGATCCTCTACCAGACCAGTGCGATCATCCACGGTGGCGAGACGAATTACATACTGGCAACGGTCACCCTGTTCGTATCCATCTACAACCTGTTCCTCAGCCTGTTGCAGCTGCTGGGTGCCTTCGGTGGTAATGACTGACCTTTCCTGAAATCCTGAACATAAAGCCCCGCGATGCGGGGCTTTATTTTGATGGTATCCCGCTATGCATGAACAGTTCGAAACCCGTAATGAACTTGAAGAAAAGCTGCTCGCCGCCCAGGAAGGCACCCTGGGTGGTGAAGCGTTCATAGCCTACCTGATGGATACACAGTTATTCATGCCGGTGAAGGACTCGATTGGAATCGAAGGTTTTACCAGTAATACCAAGGCGATACCGATGACACTTAAGACTGAAGATGATGTAGAGGTGCTGATATTGTTTTCCAGCCCGGACCGCTCAAAAGAGTTCATGTCGGACTTCCCCGGTTATGACGGTGGCCTGCTGGCAGAATTCAAGTGGTTGCTGGAAAGAATCGGTGCCGGTGTGGGTGTTTCAATCAATCCGGACTGGCCTGTGGGTATGGACATGGAACCGGAGATGATCCAGCAATTGAAGAACCACTGAACGACTTGCCTGAGCATTCACCAGCGCCTTACCCACTACTGAAAGATCCCTTCTTCGGGGCCGCCCTCGCGGCGGGTCCACTCTGCTGGTTGGTACTCTATTTTATCCTGCATCCCTCGCTGCAGCCGGGCTGGCCGCTGGCTGCGCCACTGGTGTTTCTATTACCGGTGCTGGTCTACCCGGTTCTTGAGGAGATTGTGTTTCGCGGTTTATTGCAGGAACTGGTACAGGAGCATGTCAGTAATAAGTTACTCGGCCCGCTCAGCATTGCCAACCTGTTAACCAGTGTTGTGTTTACCGGGCTGCATTTTGTGTATCACCCGCCTTTGTGGGCGGCGCTGGTGTTTTTCCCGTCGCTGGTATTCGGTTTCTTCAAGGATCGCACACACGGTCTTGTCGCACCCATTGTGTTGCATGTTTTTTATAATGCCGGGTTTCTCTGGTTGTTTGCGGCGCCTGTTTGATAGATGCTGCCGCACTTCCCCGCAAATGAAATCGTCCTCCTGTAGGAGCGCTTCTCAAGCGCGATCGGGGCTATGCGAAGGTGCATCATCGCGGATGAGATCCGCTCCTACAAATGTAATTTAAATTTTGAAATGACGGTCTGTTGTCACGAAGATGATTGCAGTATCTCTGTAAACCGCCGGTAACGCTCAGCCAGCGCGGCGTCACTTGCCGGTTCGAAGGTTTCACCCGGACCACTCGCGGGCCAGTCATGAGGACAACCGGCAGCCTGCCAGGCAATGCCGCGGGCGGTGGCCTCGACCTGTAGCGGACGATGCACCGGCAGTCCGCAAAGGTTGGCCAGTTTCTGGCAGAGGCCGTCAAGATTCGACAGGCCGCCGCTGACCTGTATATCTTTAACCGCTTTGTTGACGCCCTGCATGAGCACAATGTTCGCCTCGATCAGGAAGATGATGCTTTCGATGACGGCAACTGCTGCAACTGGTTGCGCTGGAATTTCTGCTGTAAATCCGGGTTCCGGGCCCGACTTCCACCAGGGGGCGCCAAGCCCGCCGATGGTATTGAGAAACAGCGGCGGGTCCGTGACCGTTTCCAGCCAGGCAGGCAGGTGTTTTTCAATCCCGTGGATCCCGTACTGCTGTGCGGCCCACTTCAGGGCTGCGGCGGCACCATTGACGGTTCCCTCGATGTAGTAACTGGCACCCTGCGCATCACTTTGCGAGATGCCTGCAAGCAGTCCGGCGGGTCGTACGGCGGGGTCATCAACGGGCAGCAACACAAAGGCACCGGTACCGATATTGACGCGAATGGTCTGCATCGATGGCTTGCCCTGCGCATACAGGGCAGCGGTCTGGTCACCATTCACGGCCGTCAACGGGATCACGGTATTTTCGATCCGCCCGTAAGTGGAACAGATTGGCTGGCACGCCGGCAGCAGCGCGCGCGGTATGCCGAACAGCTCCAGCAGCCGGCTGCTCCAGTCGCGGTTGTGCAGGTCCCATAACAGGGTGCGCGAGGCATTGGCATGATCGACCCTTTCCTGCGGTCCCTCGACAAGGTGATGCAGCAAGTAGCTCACCAGCGGCCCCATGACCAGTGAACCTTCTTCCCTGGCCTTGTTGATGTCCGCCTGCTGCAACAACCATTGCAGCTTGCCGGCACCGTAATGCGGGGACAGGGGCAAGCCGCTGATGTCTCTGATCTCCGGCTCATGCGCCTCAAGCGTTTGCAACGCCTGTTGCGTGCGCCGGTCCTGCCAGCTGAGCAGCGGACTCAGCGCTGCACCGCTGTCGTGTTGCCAGGCAAGTACGCTGGAGCGCTGTGTCGCCATGCCGGCCGCGCGTACCCTGGTGCTGTCGACGTTCGGGTGCTGCAGCACTTCATCGACAACCGCGTGCAGGGATTGCAGGATCTCATCGGCTGACTGTTCAACCTCGGTTTGGCTGTGGCGCAACAGCGTCACCGGCCTGCGCGCCAGCGCCACCACCCGGCCCTCGCCATCGAAGATAATGGCACGGGTTGAGTGGGTGCCTTGATCGATCGCAAGGATCAGCGCCGATGCCATGCTAGACAGGCCTGAGTACCAGCCTGGCCGTGTCAGCCACGGCCTTGCGGCCCGGCAGCGTCGGCGCAACCAGTTTCATGATCTTCGCGGCGGTGGCACGGTAACCGGTCAATTTGCCACCGTAGATGGTTACCAGTCTTGGCTGCCGTGGATTGTCCACCGGCAGGTGCGTTTCACGAGAACGCCTGAACGCGGCATCACCGGAAATCGGCAACACACGCAGCCCGGCAAAGCGCTCGCGCACTTGTTGTGAGCGCTGCGGAAAGTAGTGGCTCAGCACTTCCAGCAGGTAGACCTCTTCGCCCTCGAGGATGGCTACATTGGCCGGGTCGCCCGTGTAGCTATGCTCCGTTGTGCCGAGCATGGAGTGCTCGCCCCAGGGCAACAGGAATACGGCACGCCTGTCCTCCGGGACCTCCATGTAATAGCAGTTCTGCTCCAGGGCCTGCTCCATGACCAGGTGGCCCCCCTGCACCAGCTCGATCGCCATAGGTTCCGGTGCCGGGCTGATATATTCAGCAACAATGTTCACCCAGGGTCCGGTCGCATTGACCAGCACCGAGGCGCTACAGGACTTTGCGGCAGCGCCCTCGCGGTAACTGACGTCACAGCCCGTTGCATCGATCCGGGCGGAGAGGAATTCAGCCGGGCAGGCAAGCACTGCGCCATGATCGATGGCAGACTGCATCACCGCACGCGTCAGCTGGCTGTCGTTGGTCTGTGCATCAAAATAGCGGAACACGGCCTGCAGGTTAGTTGTGTTCAGGCCGTCCAGGCTGTCCCATTCGCTGCGCGCAAGCAATCGGAAACGACTGGAGGCGCGCAGACCACCGAGCATGGCATACAGGGTCAGACCGGCCCTCAGGGTCAGTGGCCGGCGCGAGGTTTCCGGGTAGACGGGTATATGAAACGGGCGTAGCTGCACCAGTTCGGGCGCGATTTTCCTCAGGATAGCGCGCTCCCTCAGGCTTTCATGCACCAGCCTGAAGTCAAGGCCTTCAAGGTAGCGCAAACCGCCATGAATCAGCTTGCTGGAACGGCTCGACGATCCCGCCGCCAGTGCGGTTTTTTCAATCAGCAGTACGGAACAGCCGCCGCAGGCCGCGGCCTGTGCCGCACCGACCCCGTGGATGCCACCGCCGATGACAACAACGTCATAATGATCAGTCACCGGCTGTTTCGCCAAGGCGGAGATCGGCGGACAGCTTGCCGATAACATTGGTTTCGATCATGTGGACGCCACGCTTGTGCAGCTCTATAGCCTCGCTGGCATCGTTGATGGTATAGATGACCCATTTCCAGGGGCCTTTCCAGAGGGTCTCTGGCACCTGCGGCAGGCGCTTGATATTACAAAACAGGTATTCAGGTAACAGCTCCTGAGCGCGTGACCTGTTCTCTCCTGACCAGGCGGGCAATGCCCAGCCGATCGGCAGTTCACTGACCTCCCGGGTATAGACAAGCGCTTCGTATTCAAACGAGATGATGATGACTTGTCCGAGGACCTCGCCGAGCGTGGCAAGGACGGTGTCGACAACCGTGGCGATGCCGAAGGCCTTGAGACTGCCATGCTTGATTTCGACAAAGGCCCGGGCCTGCGGCCATTGCTTGACAAGTGCCGCAAACTCATCCAGGCGGGTGATGCTGAAGTCCCTGTATTTCTCACCGAAACGCTCCGGGTAACCGGCAGAGAGTTTGCGGATGACCTGGTAATCGGTGTCTGCAACCGCCTGGTCGAGGCCGGTGATTTTCGTCAGCGTCGGATCATGACTGAGCACGGCTACCCCGTCCGCCGTGAGCTGGACATCAGTTTCGATATAACAGGCGCCGGCACGCAGCACGGCCTCGAAACCCTGGTAGGAATTCTCGGGCCAGGTTTCCGGCTCACCACGGTGGCCAATCAGGGATGGCCTCATGCCGATTTCCACCAGTCAATAATAATCCGTGCCACGACCGGATTTGCCAGGTAGCCATAGGATTTATGCACATTTAGTCCCTTTTCATCACGGTAGAAGTTATAGACGCCCTTCACCCGGTCTTCAATTGAATCGATGTAGTGCTGTTTCACCATGTTATCAAAATCATTGGCTATCGCCGGGTCCAGGGCGACGAGGTCACCACGCGCTGACACGTTGATCCATTTATGGATGTTTCCGGGATAGGGATCCGGATGATGGTTTTCGTGATTGATCAAACGCCGCTGCACGTAATTCATACCCAGTGGGCTGCCGATGGTCAGGAAGCAATCGACACACTGATGGATGCTTTCCAGGTGATCCAGTTCCCACAACGCATCAAAAGCAATGACCGATCCCATGCTGTGACCGATCAGCAGAATCCTGTCATTTTTGCCGTGGGCCTCACGCAAGCGGGACTTGAGGCACTCACGTATCCGGCAGGCAATATTGTCACGGTTTGCAAAATATCTTTCCGTATCCCGGATGGATATCTTGACCCGTTGGTCGGGGATCAGCGGGATCAGCCAGGGCATGATATCGCCAAGCAAGTACATGAACTTCGCAACTCGATAGGACAGCGGGCGTGCCCCCGAGATGTCTGCAGAATCCGGTGTATCAATCGCCAACAGCCTGTCGACCCATGGAATATCATTGTTGATATCCCGATACTCGCTGTAGAACATGTAATTCCACGGGATCAGGTTGAAGGCATCGATTGCTTCTATATCGCGCGCGACACTTGCATCCAGCCTGCCGACAGCATGAAGCAGGCAACGCAGCAGCTGCTGTTTATGCTCGGCTTCGGGTGGCTTGATATTTTTGCCGGGGGCGAAAATAATTCTTTTCAACAGGGCCTGCCCGGATGTAATGCCATGCAGGCACGCCTAGAACGATGCGAGCTGTTCACTGGTCGGCTCGGCGCAGCAATACCAGTTCTCCGACAACCGGGGGATTGGCTCACCGCAGGCATACCCCGGCAAGGCCGGTACCGGCAGGTCCGAGTGCTGGTGGGCAAGTTCCCAGACACCCTGGAAGATATCCTGGCGTGACAGATTGTCAGCTTCCGCCTGCATAACCCACGACATTACCGCCTGCTGCAGCTTGTCGACCCGCGGGTCCGGGTTGTTCCACCGGTATCCCAGTGTTACCGGGTCAAAGTCGCTGATCACCTCATCCAGGCCGTCAAGATCGAGGATCAGGGAACCTTGCGGTATCAGCAAGCGGATGGCCAGCTGGACAGGCGCCACGCTTTCAATCAGACGCAGATCAAAAATATGCTGCAACAGGTCACGGTAACCCTCGAGGGTCGTCCATGGGTTGAAGGCAACAAATGTCGGTGACATGGCGATGCCGGTTTCGCGCAGGAATGCCAGTGCCTTGATAAAGTCATCACGGCTATGCCCCTTGTCGAGGTACTCCAGTATCCGGTCATTGACCGATTCAACGGCCGAGACAATGAACAGGCAGCCGGTATCCCTGAGTACGCGAATTTCATCCGGGTAGTTGACGATGTGCTCGATCTTGATGGTTGCGTCGTAGCTTATGTGCGGGAACTCCGCGTGCAGCTTGCGTACGATCCTGAGTGCGTGACCCGGGCCATTGAAGAAGTCCGGATCACCAAAAGAGATGTGTGTTGCACCCTGCGCAATCTGGCTGCGGATATCATCGAGCACGATCTTTTCCGGAATTACGCGGAAGGTGCCGTTGTAAACGGGGGCAACCGGGCAATGCCGGCACAGGTACTTGCAGCCGCGCGTGGTCTCGCCAAAACCAACGGTTTGCCTGCTGCCATCCGGCATCAGCAGTTGCGCATACTTTTCCAGCGGCGGCAGTTTCGAGCGATCGGGTGCAATGAAGTCAATCTTCTCCAGGCTGACCCGTGGTTCTGTCTGCGCTTTATCCCCGCCTGTCTGCAAGCGCCTGACCAGCGACACCATGCCCGGCTCGACTTCACCACCGAGAATGGTGCCCACACCCAGTGATTCAAACAGCCCGGCATTCATCGGCGCATACAAACCGAATACGCACAGGCTTGCGCCGCGGGACATCGCCCTGATCTTCGGGATGGCTTCAGCCGCGATACGGGTCGCGGTATGCATGGGCACATAAAGTGCAACCAGGGCGGCATCCGCAAGCACGGCCGGTTCGAGTTTCTGTATCGACAGGTCCAGGCAGACAACGCTGCAGCCCTCTCTTGCCAGCCACGCAACCGGTTGTGCCAGTCCAAAGGGCTGACGACCGATTTCGTAGGGATTTATGAGAACAACTTTCATATTTTTATTGACTTGAAAAACAAGAAGATACTATTTAAACGAATAATTTACATTAGCCAATCAGCCAGCATAAGACCGAAGGCCCGGATCTTTCCCGCGTATGCGTCAATTCGTGCTGGCTCATTCTACCGTGTTTGAAAAATAATCAATACACGCATGCAGTCAACGGCGCCCTACTTGCTATGACTTGTCAACGACGCATAGAATGCGCACGCACTCGAGGCTTGCTGAGGAACAAAAATATGGCGGCATACAAAGGATTGACCTGGTCGGGATTTTTCTTGCGCCTGCTGGCTGCGGTTGTACTGGT
>JBATIF010000202.1:0-19286 GCA_049667605.1 Gammaproteobacteria bacterium | reverse complement strand
GCTCGGCCTGCAGCGCGGCATGCCAGCGTGAGATTTCCCGGCCTGCCTCTCCCCAGCTGGTATCACGCCAGGTTTTCGTGGCTGCATCGAAACTGCGGTAGGCCATCGCCTCGGGGGTGCGCCGGATGCGCTCGTACATCAGGCCATCCAGTGTTCCCGCGACATCTGCGGAGATAATATCCTCTGTCATCAAGGTCATAAGCAATTACCCGAATACTTATGCAACATTGGGCCAAGCCGATATGATTACGGTAGAATACATGGCCATGAATATCATTCTAAACGGAGCCTCCAGGGACGTGCCTGACAATCTGAGTGCCAGGGAATTACTGCTGTCGCTGGATCTTGCCGACAAGCGCCTGGCACTCGAGGTAAACCAGGAGATCGTCCCGCGCAGCACCTTCGATAGCCATACCATCAATCCAGGCGACAAGGTGGAAATCGTGCACGCCATCGGCGGGGGATGATCTGCCCCTTTTTTATTACCACCGTCATTTGACCAGTATCAAAGAGTTAGTTAGCTATGTCCACTGTAATGCACTCAAAACCAGACAGCATTGACGATCCGCTGGTCATCGCCGGGGTTGAATACACGTCCCGCCTGCTGGTTGGCACCGGCAAGTACCGCGATATGAATGAAACCCGCGAGGCCACCCTGGCCAGTGGCGCCGAAATCGTCACCATCGCCATCCGTCGCACCAATATCGGCCAGAACCCGGATGAACCCAACCTGCTGGACGTGATCTCCCCTGACCACTACACCCTGCTGCCCAATACAGCCGGCTGTTACAGCGCGGAAGATGCAGTACGCACCTGCCGCCTGGCGCGCGAACTGCTGGATGGCCACGAGCTGGTGAAACTGGAAGTGCTCGGTGATGAAAAGACGCTGTTCCCGGACATCACCCAGACCCTGCAAGCGGCTGAAACACTGGTCAGGGATGGCTTCAAGATCATGGTCTACACCAACGACGATCCGATTATCGCCAAACGCTTCGAAGAACTGGGTTGCGTGGCCGTCATGCCGCTGGCGGCGCCGATTGGCTCCGGCCTCGGTATCCGCAATCCCTACAACATCCTAACCATCGTCGAGAACGCCACGGTACCGATCCTGGTCGATGCGGGCGTGGGCACAGCATCGGATGCCGCCATTGCCATGGAACTGGGCTGTGACGGGATTTTAATGAACACCGCAATCGCCGGCGCACGAGACCCGGTGCTGATGGCCTCGGCCATGAAAAAGGCGGTACAGGCCGGGCGCGAGGCATTCAGGGCCGGACGCATTCCACGCAAGCGTTTTGCAAGCGCGTCATCGCCGATTGATGGTACGTTTTTCTAGAAGAGCTTCTCGCGCAAAGACGCAAAGGCGCCAAGAAAAATCTTGAGAACTTTTGCGACAGTGGGCACAGCAGAATACAATTTAAGGTAAGAATTTTTATGCTCCTGGAGCTTAATGCAAGCTCTGGCAAAGCGCTTATGCAGGCACGTCTGAGAATAATATATAGCGTAAAACTGTCACAGACTTCATCCGGATTTAGTATCTTTTCTCCGTGCACTCTCGGTAACCGCTCCATGCGTTACTCTACCTCCTGCATCCATGCAGTCGTGTACCCTCTGTGGCAAAAAATATATTGATTTTTTACTTTGCGCCTTTGCGTCTTTGCGCGAGATGCCTTTTTTATAAATCAGCCGGCGCCGCATCCATATGCCGCAGGTAGACATCGCGCTGCGGGTAGGGGATGGTAATGCCCGCCTCCTTGAAGCTGCGCCAGATCGCAAGGTTGATGAGCGAACGAACACTGCCGATACCCTCCTCCGGATCGGTCAGCCAGACCCGCAATTCCAGCGCAATACCACTGTCGGCGAATTCCATCAGGTTGACGGTTGGTTCCGGTATTTCCAATACCCGGCTGCTGACAGTCGCGGCCTTCAGCATGATGGCCATCGCCTCTTCCGGGTCGTCTTTATAACTGATTTGTACCGGGACGCGCACCCGCACCCGCCGGTCGCTGTAACTCCAGTTGATTACTTCGGTGGTCACCAGGTTTTCATTCGGGATCAGCGTTTCCACACCATCACGGTTGCGCACCACGATGTAGCGTGCCTTCAGCTGTTTCACCCAGCCATAGGTCGTCCCGACGGTGATCACGTCGCCGGGCCTGATGGAACGGTCACCGAGCAGGATAAAACCGCTAATGAAGTTACTGACGATTTTCTGCAGACCGAAACCGATGCCGACACCCAGTGCGCCGCCAAACACTGTCAGCGAAGACAGGTTCAGGCCGGCCTCGGTCAGCGCCAGCATGATCGCGATGAACAGCAGGAAAAACCTGGATATCTTGGCAAGGCCGACCTGCAAACTGATATTGATACGCGGTGATTTTTTCAGGCGCTGTTCGATAAACCCCGCTAACCACAGGGCCAGCAGCAGATAAACAGCAACCAGCACGATAAACTTGACCAGCATCCACAGCGAAAAGCGGGTCTCACCCGCGGTGAACGCCAGTTGCTCCATGAAGCCCTCGACCGCAGGCAGCCAGCCCATCAGGTGCAAAGCTACGATCGCCCAGACGCTGGTACTGATAACCTTCTCCCAGGCCTTGAGGGCCGGGCCCGGGGCGATACCCACGCGCAGCGAATAAACAAGCATGCGAATGAAGGCAAGGGCGACCAGCAGTTGTACGAGGATATCCAGCAGCGGTGTTTCGAAACCGGCTACCTGGAAACCGAGACGGCCGACCAGGACAGCAAACAGACCGCTCAGTGGAAGGGCGAGCCGCTGGCCGGCATTCAGCAGTATCTTGTGAAACACCGACAGGTCTTCATGCAGCAAACGACTGCTCAGTGCTTTATGCGAATAGCGGTGCACAAAAAAAGCGGCGATTGCCGCAGTCGCCAGCAACAACACCTTCAGTGTAATGACGGTTGCACCCTGCTTGATGAATGTCTCCCACATGTCCAGCGAAAATGCGCCGAATGATTCCATAAGCTTGCTCCAAATACAGGAATTGTTATGCGACAGGCCTCATAATACCCGCAATAGGCGGCTATCAGCACACACTTCCTGACGATTGAAAATGACAACAAACAATATTTCACAACCGCCACGGCAAATCCGCTCGTTTGTCCGCCGCGAGGGCCGCATTACCCCGGGACAAAAGCGCGCCCTGCAACAACTCTGGCCGCGCTACGGGCTGGAACCCGGCCGCCGTATCGACCCGGTGACAATTTTCAAGCGCCGGGCACCACTGACCCTCGAGATCGGCTTTGGCAACGGGGAGACCCTGGCAAACATGGCCGCACGGGAACCGGGAGCGGACTTTATCGGTATCGAGGTCCACCGTCCGGGAGTCGGGCACCTGTTACAGGAACTCGACAGGCAGGCACTCACCAATGTCCGCGTGTTTAATGAAGACGCAATAAAAGTGCTGAAAGATTCCCTGCCCGAACACTGCCTTGACCGGCTTTTACTGTTCTTTCCGGATCCCTGGCAGAAGAAACGCCATCACAAACGACGCATCGTGCAGCCGGATTTTATCGAACTGGTTGCCAGCAGGCTGAAACCCGGCGGCATTTTGCACATGGCGACCGACTGGGAAGACTATGCCGGGCACATGCTGGAAGTTTTGAACCGCTCAGCGCAGTTCCACAATTGCGCGCCAGCCGGGCAGTATGCAATAAAACCCGACTATCGCCCGGTTACAAAATTTGAACGCCGCGGCCGCAAACTCGGGCACGGCGTTTGGGACCTGCTGTTTGAGAGAGTATAAAAAAAGAGTAGGAGCGAGCGCCAGCTCGCGAACACCCCGCGAACACCTCGCGAACACCTCGCAAAAACCTTCGCCAGCTGGCGCTGGCTCCTACAATGGATAGAGGTTCTCAAGCATCCGACTCGATCGGTTGCGGTACGCGCAGCGGACAGGTCTCGGCATGGTTGTCTCCTAGCCGGTTCCAGGCATAGTTGAATGCCTGGGTGCGTATCGCGAACATGTGGTCACGGCCAAGCTTGTCCATCAAATGAGTGCGTTCAAAAGTATCCCATAACTGCTTCTTGGCGCGTGCAAAAATCATTTCTACCCCGGCATCCTTGAGACGGTCAATCAGGTTGCTGAGCATTTCCTCGCCGGTTGCATCAATGGAGTTTATACCTTCTGCATCGATGATGACGAATTTCAAATCCGGTTTGGATGCAACACGTTCGAGAATCTTGTCCTCGAAATAACCGGTATTGGCAAAATACAGCGAACCGTCAAAACGGATCAACGAAATATTCCTGCAGGTCTGCAAGTTGCGTACCTCGGCGTCGCGCAGGCTGCCATCGGGATCACGTGAGAGGACGGCAACACGCGGCGCCATGGAACGGTAGAGGAACAGGCTCAGTGACAGGATCACGCCCACCGCTATTCCATTCTCCAGATGCGGCGCCCAGATTATCGTCAGCGCAAAGGTGATAATGGCAACCGCAGCATCCTGGCGCTCTACCATCCAGGCGTGCTTGATCGGTTCAATCCTTACCAGGTTGATCACGGCCATGATGATGACGGATGCCAGCGTGGCCTGGGGCAGGTGATACAGTAATGGTGTCAACGCTAGCAGCGTAATGCCGACCACTGTTCCGGTTACCACTGCAGAAAATCCGGTTTTTGCACCGGCACTGAAATTGACCGCTGAGCGTGAAAACGACCCGGACACCGCATAACCCTGGGACAGGCTGGAAAAGATATTTCCCAGCCCCTGCCCGACCAGTTCCTGGTTGGCATCGAGGCGCTGCCGTGTACTGGTAGCCATTGCCTTGGCAATCGAGATGGCCTCCATGAAACCAATAATGGCAATCGCCACCGCGGTACCCAGCAACTGGGTCATGATACTGAAATCAAGCTCCGGCATTGCAATGCTCGGCAAGCCTGCCGGAATGACACCCACCACCCCGCCGCCCATTTGCTCGTAGCCAATCCACCAGGAGATCGCCGTGGTAACAACCACCGCGGTCAAAACATTGGGCACCTTGGGCAAGTATCGCTTCAGCAGGATCATCATGCCCAGTGACCCCAAGGCCATCATAAAGGTTTCGATATGGGTGTTATGGAAGGCTTCGATGACCGTGTTATAAACCGTAATGTAGGTATGATCGGCTTTTTCGACGCTGACACCGAACAGCTTGCCAAGCTGTGAAGTACCGATAATGATGGCGGCTGCGTTGGTAAAACCTACCACTACCGGGTGAGACAGGAAGTTCACCATGACACCCAGGCGCAATACTCCCAGGCTTATCTGGAAGGCACCCACCATTGCTGCCAGCATCACGGCGTAGGCAATGTAAAGTTCCGGATTGGCACCGGCAATCGGCTCCAGTACCGATGCCGTCATCAGCGAAACAACGGCAACCGGACCCGTGGCCAGTTGCCGCGAGGAGCCGAACAGTGCAGCAACTATGCCGGGCAGAAACGCGGCATACAGGCCGTAGTAAGGCGGCAGCCCGGCCAGCTGGGCATACGCCATGGACTGTGGGACCAGCACCAGGGCAACTGTGATCCCGGCTATCAGATCGGCGCGCAAGACCTCGGGCTTCCTGAGTTCGCCGATCCAGTCACGGAAAGGTATCAACCGGCTTAAGAGACGATCAAAATTGATCTTGGATTTCATTTCGTTTCCAGCGAAGGTAATCGTAACCGCAGCCAGGCCAGCGGATAGCCCATCAGTATATTCCAAGTTGGCGCCAGGCAAAAATGCCGGCCGTCTGATTAACCAGGGTAATGCGTGCAAAAAATCAAATAATCATTGCTCAGGAATGCCCGTGACAAAATGCGCGCGCCCCCCGCCAAGCTGATTTGCATCGCGGTACACCGTCCATGAAAATCATCAATGGCCTGAATTTCAATATTCTGCGTGGTGATATCTGTGGCGGAATAACTGCGGCGGTAGTCGTCCTGCCCCCTGCCCCCTGGTGCTGACCTTCGGTGTGTCCTCCGGCGCCACCATGCGTAGCGTGGTCAACGTCAAGGCGGCAGGTAAAACACCCCTGCCCGGTGCGCTGCATGCCATCATTCTGCTAGGGATCGTGCCTTGCGTGAATATTTCTGATCGCGGCAACTGAAGGCAGTCCCGGCAACTTTTAAATAACATACTGATATAATTAAACAATTATTTTCTGCGTGTTTAACAGCAAGCGGTAACTTGAGCCCGGGAAGGTAAAAATGGTTCAATACGCGGCCCCGGCTCAGCCGCTGCCTGCAGAATTGATGAAAACAACAACGCCCGATTAGGTGCGTATATTTCACGGCTGACCCGCAGGACTGGCTAATAAATGCAGTTTGATTTCTTTCTAACCCAGGGCGAGGAGTGCTCCATGTCCAAGAAACACCCGATTATTGCAGTTACCGGTTCATCCGGTGCCGGCACCACTACCGTAAAAGTGGCCTTTGAACACATCTTCCTGCGTGAAGGTGTAAACCCTGTTGTAATCGAAGGCGACAGCTACCACCGCTATGACCGTGCCGCTATGAAAGTTGCCATGCAGGAAGCTGAAACATCCGGCAACACCCATTTCAGTCATTTCGGAGCCGAAGCGAACGTCTTCGACAAGCTGGAGGAGACCTTCAAGTCCTACAGTACAACCGGTGCCTGTGAAAGGCGCTACTACCTGCACAGTGATGAAGAGGCCAAACCATTTGGCCAGAAGGCAGGTGAGTTCACGCCCTGGGAAAAAGTTGGCAAGGGCACGGATCTGCTGTTCTACGAAGGCCTGCATGGCGGTATCGTGACTGACGATGCCGATGTCGCAGCTCAGGTCGATCTGCTGATAGGCGTTGTGCCCATCGTCAACCTTGAATGGATCCAGAAAACTCGCCGCGACTGCGAACAGCGCGGCTATTCCGCCGAGGTGGTCACGGACACTATCCTGCGACGCATGCATGACTACGTGCACTACATAACCCCGCAGTTTTCACGCACCGATATCAATTTCCAGCGCGTCCCCACGGTAGATACATCCAACCCGTTCATTGCCAGGGATATCCCTACCCCGGACGAAAGTTTTGTCGTGATTCGTTTCAAGGACCCGGATAAATTCAATATCGATTTCGCCTACCTGCTGAACATGTTGAAAGACTCTTTCATGTCGCGACGCAACTCCATCGTTGTACCGGGTGGCAAAATGGGCTTCGCCATGGAAATCATCCTCGCACCGATCATCGAGCAAATGCTGAAACAACGTAAGGACTGATCGATTTATTACTTGCCGGGGCAGTCAAGCTGCCCCGGCATTCCCGCTACACGGCTGGTAGCCTCAATCACAAGCCCCTTGCGCCGGCGACCGTCAGAGATGTCGCCACCTTGCTTGCACCCCGGGGATTTTCAACTACACTTTTGAGGAAGTATTTCTGACACAACGAGATGAAGCCTTGTGGTGGTGTTGATGATTGCCACCACGGGCCCGATTACCGGGAACGTCCGCATGATCCTGACTCGAAACCGTTTGTGGTGGAGGACAATGGGGATCACTTCATCAACATTTACCTCGAGTCAGAGCAAACCCGCCGTAGCGCTTGTTTATAACAGCCCCGGCAACAGGATCACTACAGCCACCAGGCTGGCAGCCTTGCCACACGCCCGGCACAATGCAGCATGTCAAAAATTGAACACTATCTGAAATCCTGTCCCGAACTTGCCAGGTTCTGTTCCAGCAATGGCTGGATTGATAACGACAGCCTGCGTTATACCGTCATCATGGAAAACAGCCACGAAATCGTGATTGACATAAAATTTGAAGAACTGCTGACGGAAGACTCGGGCAGGCTTACCGGCCGAATCCCCTGTTGTGGACAACTGCATCTTTTTCTTGACCATCTTGGCCGCGTAGTCCGCACCGAGGTGCTCTAGAAGTACACATAACCTTCACCGACAAGTCGCTCGATTTCGACCGTGCCCAGCGGAACCTGCTCGATAAACGCAGGAATATCATCACGCGGGATACCCTTGATCTCCAGCATTGCCTGACAAATTCTTACATCCACCACATCGAAGGCGTCCAGGCGTGCGGCCTGGTCGACAATGTCCTTGTACTTGCCATAGTTACTGATGGCAAAGAATTCAACTTCCGGTCCATGAAGCACGAGAATCACGCTCGCCGCTGATCCCGGCGGCTGCGGCGTCATGGCCAACCCTTCTGCGCGATCAAGCACAACCCTGAGCTCATCGATGGTGTGTACGCTGATATCAAGTATCGCCTTTTCAGGCAATGGTGCTTGCGGGGAAATATCAATTGCGGCTGGATCGGATTGAATTTTACCTGAATCCGGGGCTCTTACAGCGGGCCCGTTCCCTGATTCCTGTTGTGGCTGACTTGCATAGAACAGCAGCCCCAGCAGCGGCACGGCGATAAGTAACAGAACGACTTTTTTCTGCATGGATAAACTACCCGTGGCTTGGTCAGCGCTCAGGAATCAGTCTCATTCTAGCCTGCAGACTGAATCAGTGTAAGCACTGTCGGGGTAATTTTTTCATGTATAATTAGCAGCCTGCAGATAGAAACAATCTTAACCTTGCCTCACTACCCTTACACATAACATGAATTCCTCCAACGCCGATACAACGCTGTTATCCCACAATCGCTACATTGCCTCCTGGTTGCTGTTTTGTTGCGTGATGGTATTTGCCATGGTGGTACTTGGCGGGGTAACACGCCTGACCGGGTCCGGACTGTCGATGGTTGAATGGAATCCGATCTTCGGCCTGCTCCCGCCGCTGGATCAACAGGCCTGGCACGAGGCATTTGATCTCTACAAGCAGTCGCCTGAATACCTGAAAATCAATTTTGGCATGGACCTGGCCGGCTTCAAGAATATTTACTGGTTTGAATATGCGCACCGTGTTCTGGGCCGGGCCATCGGTACGGTATTCCTGCTGCCCTTCCTGTTTTTTCTTGCCAAGGGCTGGATAAGCCGCTCGCTGGCCCCGAAACTGGTACTGATGTTTATTCTCGGTGGA
Source organism: Gammaproteobacteria bacterium (assembly GCA_049667605.1). GTDB lineage: Bacteria > Pseudomonadota > Gammaproteobacteria > UBA9214 > UBA9214 > UBA9214. Next base: position 10,304 of record JBATIF010000202.1, on the reverse strand, counting down.
CTGCAGGGGTTGCTTGGCTGGTACATGGTAAAGAGCGGCCTGGTAGATAATCCCCATGTCAGCCAGTACCGCCTGACTGCACACCTGGGCCTGGCAGTTGTTATTTATGCGTACATGTTGCGGGTTGCACTCGGCCTCTGGAATGGATCTGCTCACAGAGAAAATCATTTCCCTGTCCTGAGGCATACAACCACCCTGCTTGGCGGCCTGGTGTTCCTTACCATTCTCTCCGGCGGCCTTGTTGCAGGACTGAAGGCCGGCTTTGTCTACAATACGTTCCCGCTGATGGATGGACGCTGGATACCGCAGACCCTGCTCACGCAGGAACCGCTGTGGCGAAATTTCTTCGAGAATATTGCAACCGTACAGTTTGATCACCGCGTACTGGCAACACTGGTATTTTCAGCAGTCGTCATCACCTGGCTGGCATCATTCAATCTTGTACTGACACAACCGGTGCGCACCGCGTTGCACCTGTTGATGGCAACTGCAGTATTGCAAGTCACACTCGGTATCTCGACCCTGCTGCTGCACGTGCCGGTAGCACTGGGAGCGATGCACCAGGCAGGGGCGCTGCTGCTGTTTACCGCCTTACTGTACCTGCACCATCAACTGACCCGGCACAACAACGGAACTGCAGCCGTCCCCGGCTAGCAACGGCAAAAAAAAAGGGCTGCACCGGGCAGCCCTTTATTGACCTTTCAGGTGAAGACTACTTGCTTTGGCTGACCATGTACTCAACAGATGCCTTAATGTCATCATCCGAACAGCTTGCACATCCACCCTTCGCTGGCATGATGCCCTTGCCATTGATAGCACTGGCTACCATTGCATCCATACCCGTTGCAATGCGCGGTGCCCACGCTGCCTTGTCACCCAGCTTGGGTGAGCCGGCCACACCGGACGCGTGGCAGGACTGGCAACTGCTCTGATACACCTTTTGTCCGGATACGCCGCCGTCGGCCAGGGCGGCACCACTCAGACCAAGGAAAATACTTGCACTGATTACGCTAAAAAGTTTGTTCATTATCAATCACCCCGTTAAAGGAACAAGAATCGGTGGCTGCACAACCGCCTCTACCGGGCAGCACATGTCAGAGTGTATTAAGAATCGTTAATATATTACAACAACAATAATCACTCATTCAAATAAATCAACAGCTTGTACGTTGATATTCAGCTGCCAAGCAACCGCTGCCACCAACGGCGACGGTTACCCGGCAATGGGGCGGCGACATTGAGATCAACCGGCGGCAGCTTGGAGAGTATCCAGCCGGGTAATGGCGGGCTGTCACTAAAACCACATGAAACCCCCAGGTTATTGGGGTCAAATATCTTCACAAATTCCGGCGCCTGCACGGAATCCATGTAAACAATTCCACAAAAATCCTCATCATGTTCTCTGCGCAGCAGCAGGTCTATTTCCGATAAAAAAGTCTTCAGCAACTCACCGCTGACTGGTTGCGTTGGCGGTGTTTCACCCACGGCATAGATATACCATCCGCCCTCGGCATCCTGGCGCAGCGCATCCCACAGACCTTCCAGCTGCTCCCAGCGCAATATGCTTTCAAAGCGACCCTTGAAGGCCACCCTGAAGGGATCTTTCTGCTCCTGATCCATACCAGTCCTGCTGACTAAAAAGGCGATGTTCAAAGTATAATGCCCATCACTATCCGGGTGACGGGTTTTTATCCTGCTGACAATAATCGACTGATATGGATATAAAATTCTGGCTTGAGCGCTGGGCGGAGAAACAGATCGGTTTCCACCGGGAGCGGATCAACCCCCAGCTTGAACGCTTCTGGCCAATGCTTGAGCCGGGAAGGGCTGATCGGGTGTTCGTACCCCTGTGCGGTAAAAGCCATGACATGCGCTGGCTGCTGGAACAGGGTTACCACGTCATCGGCAACGAATTAAGCCCACTGGCAGTGGAGGCATTCTTCGCGGAATCCGGCATGGTCCCTGAAATCGAACAGGCTCCGCGCTATACGCGCTGGAAAGATGACGGTATTGAAATATTGTGCGGAGACTTTTTCAACCTGAGCCCGGCTGATATCGGCACTATCGACTCGTTCTATGACCGCGCCTCACTGATTGCACTGACCGCGGCACAACGAGCGGTTTATGCAAGACAACTCGCACACCTGGTCGGCAAGGACACGGCAGGGCTGCTGATAACACTGGACTACAATCAACTCGAACTCAGCGGCCCCCCGTTTGCCGTTTCGGCTGCAGAAGTCGCGCGGCTGTTCAGCGATAATTTTGATATCTGCGAGGTTTTTTCGTTTGACGCCCTGGAGGAATACCCCCAATTCAGGGAGAAAGGCCTGACGGCACTATCAGAGCATGCCTACATCCTGAAACGACGCTGACCCTGCCACCCCGATCCCCAAAATACCCACACTGTATTTCGCAGCGCAATACCGGCGCAGCGCATTGAATTACACACCGCGAAAGGCTCAATTTACAGAGTCGGATGCCGTTACAGTGTCAGTGATGACGGCAGAATTCGGCAGCGGAGAGCGATTCCTGGCAGTACAGGGATGCAACCTGGTGACACTACCGGACTGCCAGGCAATCACTACAGGTGGCACTGTTCAGACAAGCCAGAGGAATAACCAGCGATGACACCGTACACCAAAACCCTGATAGGCCAGATAACCTCGGTGCAGACCGGCAAATTTACCGCCGTGCTGATCGAGGATCACGAAGGACGCCTGCCCCGCATATCAACCGCAAGGGACAAAAATATCGCCGGCCAGCCAGGGTCCCATGTAGCGATTATACAGAATGGCATCAAGATACTGGCCAAGGTCACTTCGATTACCGAGACAGGTGACGAGGCATCATCGAACCCGCTCTCTAAACAGGTACCCGCGAAAAAAAAGTCAATCACCCTGGTGCCACTCGGCGAAATAAATGAAGATGGTGCCTTTGAGCATGGCGTCAAAAATTACCCTGTCACAGGTGCCGAAGTACATATTGTTAATGATGAAGATGTAGATGCCATATTTGCAAAATTTCGCAACCAGGGTTTTAGCGTCGGCACACTTTCATCGAACTCGTCCCTCGACGTCTGTTTTAATCCGGATGCACTGTTCGGCAGACACTTTTCCATCCTCGGACAATCCGGTGCCGGTAAATCATGGTGTGTCTCTAATCTGCTCCAGCGCGCTCTCAAGGTAATGCCGAAAGCACATATCATCATGCTTGATCTGCATGGTGAGTACAGCTGGCGGAACAAGAACGGGGAACAGGAATACGCTTTCGACAAGGGCCTGGCTCGCAGCATTGACGCTCGCGACCTGGAAATACCCTACTGGCTGATGACATTCACGGAGCTGGTTGATCTGCTGATCGACCGCTCTGATGACACGGCATCATCGCAGATTGCATTTCTGCGCAACTCTGTTCATGAATTGCGGACCAAGGCCAACAGGGACCTGGGCATAAGCCATATTTCAATTGACTCACCTGTATATTTTTCATTAGATGAAATGCATTCGCTTTTCTCTCAGGCCAACAAGGCCACAAGCAGCTTCGGCAAGGAAAAAGGCCCGCTGGCCGGCATGTTTGATCAATTCCTGATGCGCCTTGAAAGCCGGATGGATGACGTACGCTACAACTTCCTGCTGCGTCCAAAACATCGCACATCATCGGATACGCTGCCGGATCTGCTGAGAGATTTCGTTGGTCTGGGTGAACCGAAATGCCCGGTAACGATAATTGATATGAGTACAGTGCCTTTTGATGTGCGCCCGATTGTTACCGCCCAGATCGGTCGCCTTGCCTTTGAATTCAATTACTGGAATCCGGCATACAAGGAATTCCCGTTGCTACTGGTGTGTGAAGAGGCGCATGCATATCTGCCGCGTGCGGGTAAAACACAGTTCGAAGGCGCGCGAAAATCAATGGAGAGAATTTCACGTGAAGGCCGCAAGTACGGTGTAGGGCTGGGTGTGGTCAGTCAACGGCCAAATGAATTGTCCGAAACAGTGCTTTCCCAGTGCGGTACTTTTATTTGCCTGCGACTGACCAACCCGGAAGACCAGGCTTACGTACGCGACCTGGTTCCCGAGGCTGAACAGGACTTTGTCAATGCACTTTCATCCCTTGGACAGGGGGAGGCCATGGCAATGGGACTGGCTGTACCATTACCGACACGCCTGCAATTTTACATGCCTGACCCGCCACCAAACAGTGCCAGCGTGGATTACTTTTCACAATGGGTCGATGGACCGGACGACATGGACGTGGATGATATTGTTAACCGCTGGCGCCACCAGGACAGGCTGCGTGAATGATGCTTTAAACCACCTCTGTTTCCTGTTCCGGTACTGCTTCAATCAGTTCGTCATGCCCGAGCAGGTGTAATATCTGATCCCTGGCAGCCATACCGTCTTCGTAACCAAGTTCCATCAGTTCCTTGCAGTAGGGGGCATCAAACATCAGGTAACTCATCAATGGCCGGCCTTCGCGTGTCAACGCACCAATGCCCTTGAGTAGAATACGAACCGAGCGCGGAAAATTATCAACATAGCGCCCGATAATCTCGCGGATATCCCGGGTTGGCGAAATGACCATGTATTCGATCTGCCGCAGGCATGAGCCCTGGTACTCCACGGACTTGTCCCTGGTTGCCGTGATGGTGTGATTGATCCGCCGCATGCGTTCAATATCTGCATCCAGGCTGTCCATGAACAGGGTGTCGAAAATATAGCCGGTAATCTGTCCGAATGTGGGATATGGAATCCTGGCGCCATCCATCGGTGCTGCATCCTGCTTCGGGTTTCTGACACCGATAATCAGGAGCCGGTTCGCCCCGAGGTGCAGTGCCGGGCTCAACGGTGCCGTCTGCCGCATGGAACCATCACCAAAATATTCATTCCGCAACTTGACAGCGGGAAACAGCACCGGAATGGCGGATGAAGCCATCAGGTGGTCGAGTGTCAGTTCTGTCGGCCGTCCGATCCGGCGCGGGCGTTTCCAGGGGAGCAGGCCCTTGACCCCCTGGTAAAATGTCACAGAGATACCCGTTGTATAGCCGGAGGCTGTAATGGAAACGGCACGCAGGTCATCGCTGTCGATGGCCTGCTGGATGCGTGAAAAGCTTATATGTCTTTCGAGCAAATGCCGCAAGGGGGAATTATCCAGCAGTGAACGTGGCTGGGATTTCCAGACCCAGCCCAGCACGAAAGTCATTGACCAGCGAATACCGCTTTTCAGTGCTGTCAAGCCATCCGTCTTGAATACCTTGCCAACATGAAAATTGGCATAAATACCGTACAGGCGATCGACACCCTCCCTGAAGCGGTTGGCACTGCTGGCGAGCAACACTGCATTCAGGGCGCCTGAAGAGGAACCGCAGATAACCGGGAATGGATTCTTCACATCTTCCGGCAACATGTCGCCAATGGCCTTGAGTACACCAGCCTGGTAGGCATTGCGCGCGCCGCCGCCGGGCAGCACCAGGCCTACAACGGGTTTATGCTTACTCTTTTTAAACGAAAGCCAGTACATGTCTCGGGATATAGGATCAGTTCTCCACACTATATATCGGCTGGCACAGACTAATGTATAGCAATCTGGATGAAATACAAACAATACAATGTATTAGTAGCATTAACCGAACACGGCTAAGAATAGCCACGCAAACACGACCATCAGCAATTCGGGTCATGAAACGAACAGCACGGAGCGGGCGATAGCAGCATCAGCCCGGGTGTGGTTGCGCGACATTGCTGTTAAATAAAGCGAGCAGCGTTATGCCTGATCGGGTAACGTGATTGGCGATACGGGAAGCAGCACCGGTTGCCAGGTCTGCACAGAAGTGCTCATCGGGCGAAGGCAATATATGCAGACGCGCTGCCCCCTGATGCCGGTGGCTGCTGCAACCACTACGGACGATGCTGCAATGGTTTCCTTGATAGAGCGCCGCGACCACGTGATCGCGGCGCCTGTTAGATTAATGGACTTCGTTCTCTCAACTGGCTGGTTATTTCGCCACAGCATCGGGATCCCCGGCACCCATCGACGGCGGAACAGGGGGCTGGTGAGGCATCATCGGTCGCGGACGTGGCGGAGCCGAAGGCCGGCGAGATGATGCAGCCGGGCCGAAGATATCGCTGGCATGCTCTTCCATGTAGGCGCGGCGTTCCTGCGGCGACATGTCCAGCATGGCATCACGATGCGCTGCCATACGCCTGTGACGTTCCTCGGCCTGCTTGCGTAATTCCTCGTGGCGGTTGGCAACTTCGAGCTCTTCTTCAAGTCTCTTGTTCAACATTTCTTCACTGTTTTTGGTGAGGAAGTTATAACGGTCCTGCGCGCTGTTTCGCATCGCTTCGTGCCTGCGGGCAAGCTCTTCCTGTCGCTGTTCAAGCCTTGTCAGACGTTCATCAATCTGCTTGTTGAAATACTTTTGCATGGCCTCACGACGCTTGCGTAACTCTTCATCACGGCGCTCCTGCTGCGCCTGTCGCTGCAGCTCACGTTGATTAAAGCGTTCGCGGTATGCACGTATTTTTGCTTCCATGGGGCTGGGTGCCGCCTCCTGCGTTTCCCCGGCCTCGTCATCTTCTGCGTGCACGGGTGAGAACATCAGCAATGAGGCAAGAAACGCAAAAACAAATAGCTTCAGTGACATAATTGACCTCCTCTATAGAATATTGTCCAGATCTTCTGGCGACAGGATTGAAGTATAGCCCACTTGAATTCACTGACTGCGACCCATTTGAGCAACACACGGTGGCATATTGCAGGCGGCGTGCCAGCTTTATTTAATGTCGAGCAAAACAGATATTGTCACCCGCGGAAAAACAGGGGCCGGCGCACTTGCGAATCAGGTTGCGATGACTACCATGGCACAAAGTTGTTCAAAAAGTTCATCGGGCGCAAACTCTGTCCCATATTACCCACCTCATAACGCATCTGGTCACCGGTGATGTTCATTCTTTGCATGCTCGTGTTCATCGAGGCCATGGATGTATTCATACCGCGCATATTCACCAGCATGGGGTCAAGCAGTTCAATGGAATCCATCTTTTCTGATATATCTATAAGCGTATCGGACATTTTGTAGATACGGCGTGTCATGGTTCGTATATTTTCGGAGAGGATGATCACGCTATCAGACATGTTGGTCAGGTTTTTCCCCATGTTTGGATCCATACCGAGAGCAAGCGTATGGATATCCTTGCTCAGAGAATAGATGAGAAAAAATCCATAGGCCGCGAGAACAACAAAAGCCAGCATGGCGGGATATATAATCAGTTCCCAGCGGCGCGCACTCGCTTCAAAGGCGCGCGCAAAGCGATCCATTGCATCGCCTTTTATTACGATGTCCTCGGCTTTACCGGCCGGTTCCTGTTGATCATCTTTTATTACTTCATTACTCATATGCGTTGTCACTTGCTGCAGCCCCGGCATTAATCCGGGATTCGATTTAATGTCTATCTTATCATTGCTTAGTCAAAACAAAAGGCATTACCAGCCTTGCAGCAGTCAAATTCAGGTAAAACCTGTGACACGCGACCACATATTACCTGTGGGAACTACAGCCATTTGCGCAGCCGATATTTATGTAACGGACTGATTCATAGAATACTTTAGTGAGATGAGGATATTACCGGGGGAGCAAGCAGGGCTAAGCCCGCCGACTTGCCGGGTCAGTAACCGAGCATCCGTGCGCTTTGAAAAAAGCTGAAACTTACAAGCCAGGCAAGACCCAGGGACCAGCCGAGGCTGACAGCCGCAAACGTCCAGCTGCGTGATTCATTGAGCTGGGTCGCCAGTGTCGACAGGCAGGGAACATAGAGCAGTACAAACAACATGAAACTGAATGCCTGGATAGTGTCCATTTGTGTCGCCAGGTAGCCCGTTAGCGCGCCACCTTCGAGACCGGTCATGGCGACAAGCGCCCCGATGACAATCTCCTTGGCCACGAAACCGAACAACAGGATAACGGACATGTCGGGGCTGATCCCGATCGGTTCCAGCACCGGCGTCATCCATTGTCCGAGGATACTGGCATAGGTACCGCTGCCACCTGGAGTACTGCCGGCCGGGAAATGGGTCAGCACCCAGACAAGCACCACGCCGGTAACAATGAAGGTACTGGCACGCCGCAGGAAATGATAGATTTCATGCCAGCCACGTAACAGCACCTGTTTCAATGCCGGCTGCCGGTATGGTGGCAGTTCGAGTACGAAGGGCTCGTCGCTTTTCAGCCGCCTGCTGAAAACTGCGGCCGTCAGGAAAGCAGCGAGAAAACTGGCAAGATAAAGAAAGAACAATATAAACGGTGCCTGGCGCGGCGAGAACAGCGCCGTGGTGATGAAAATAAACACCTGCAGGCGGGCCGAGCAGAGTGAAAATGGTATTACCAGCATACTCAACAGGCGCAGTGGCCGGCTGCGCATGACACGCGTTCCCATCAGCGCCGGCACATTACAGCCGAACCCCATCAGTATCATTACAAATCCACGCCCATCAAGGCCCAGCTTTGCCATCAGGGAATCGGTGAGAAATGCAGCACGTGCAAGGTAACCGCTGTCCTCGACGATTGCCATAAAGAAAAAGAACAGGATGATAACCGGTACAAATGAGGCAACAGTCCCTATACCATCATAGAGGCCTTCAATGAGGAAACCATACAGGGCCGCCGGCAATACAACGGCAAGTGGCTCCAGTGCCCAGCCGCGGAAAACTTCCAGGAGGAATGCAACGCCATCCTGAAGTGGTGCACCAAGCGTATATACTGCCTGGAACACCAGGAACATGGCGAGAAAAAACAGTGGCAATCCAAACACCGGATGCAGCAGGACATGGTCGATACGCTCGGTCATCTTGCGCACCAGCTTGCCTGGCGCCCTGACATGTTTCTTTACCAGCGTCTCGGCATGCGCAACCAGTTCATCATCCATATGCAAACTGGAACGTAACCGGTCAAGCGCCACAGGTCTGGAATCCCGCAAGGCAGCGGTCAGAACCTCTCGTGTTTCATTAAACCCGGTCCCGATGCGCGAACTCAGCAGTACTACCGGGCACTTGAGATCGCGCGACAGTGCGTGCGCGTCAATTCGCACACCCAGCTGGTCTGCCTCATCAATCATGTTTACCAGGATGACCGTGTTCAAACCCAGCCGGCAAACCTGCAGGGCTATGGGTAGCTGATGATCCAGCTGGGTTGCGTTCAGGACCACACCAAACAGGTCAACGGGATTATTTTCAAGAAAACTGCGGACCACCTGTTCGTCATCCGAAAAACCATGCAGGTCATAGATGCCGGGCAGATCTACGACCTCGACGGCATCACCACCGAGGACAATACGTGCACTGAGGAGATCGACGGTAACGCCGGGCCAGTTGCCGACGCGCGAGGAGGAACCGGTAAGCCGGTTGAAAAATGTCGATTTACCCGTATTGGGCATACCGACAATGGCAAGACGTTTCACTTTATAAGGAGATGGAAACACGTGCCGCATCACTGCGGCGCATAATGAGATTGATGCTGCCGATGCGGATCTGCATGGGACCGAGCCGTGGGCAGCGAATCACCTCGGCCTCGCGCCCGGTTCGCAGGCCCATGGCCTGCAGGCGATGACGGATGCTATCGGATCCATGGACACCAAGAATGATGGCCGTCTCACCCCGGCCGAGACCAGATAGATTTAATATACTATTCAACGGGTTATGACCACTCATCGAAAACGATCCAGTTGTTAATGATAATTATTCTCATTATTACTTAAATTATATGCCAGGTCAATACGCTGTAGTGACTGCAGTCCCGATCAAGGGACAGGGTGAGCAGGTGATGCGGGTTGTCCACAGCCGCTGCCGGGCGGTTATTCCGCGGCCTGCTCGCCCACGGGCTGCGGCCGTGTAAAGGTCCATTGCCTGTCGTCGGAAAGTTGTTTGTTGTAGCGGTAGCCGCCCTGTCTGAACTTCTTCAACACGGCCGGGGTCTCTGCCCTGTTGCGAATAATGTAATCCGCCATCATGCCGCGCGCGCGCTTGGCAAAAACGGCAACAACACGCGTCTTGCCCTGTTTGGTTTCCTTGAAGTTGATATTCAGCAAACGGCCCTCGAGCAACTTCGGATTGACGACCCTGAAATACTCGTTCGAAGCGAGATTGACCAGCACGGGCTCTCGTTGTTTTTTCAGCGCCTTGTTCAAACCACCTGTAATGCTGTCGCCCCAGAATTGATACAGGTTCCCGCCGCGTGGATTATCGAGCCGGGTTTTCATCTCAAGACGGTAGGGTTGAATCAGGTCGAGCGGGCGCAGGCAGCCATAGAG
>JBATIF010000201.1:0-8509 GCA_049667605.1 Gammaproteobacteria bacterium | reverse complement strand
TGACTACCCAACTGCTGTTTTTGAGCTCGACTGAAGACCTGGAAAGAATCGTGGATTCCCGCTACCAAACGACCAATATTGTCGTCAGCTCAAACGTAGTCGATTCCGATGACATGTCGTTGCTCATCAACCGCATTCGTGAACACATCGAGGAATTGCCCGGACAGGTTACAGCCACCGTCACCGGCAACCCGGTACTCATCAGTGAAACCCTCTCGGATATTATTATCGGACAGGCAAGAAGTATTGGCCTGGCGCTTGTGATCGTCTACGGCATCCTGTCGATCATGTTCATGTCACAACGGGTTGGCTTTATAGCGCTTATCCCGAACGTGCTTCCCGTTGCGATTTATTTCGGATCGCTGGGTTTCTTCGGCATCAGCCTGAATCCCAGCACCAGCCTGATTGCGCCGATGGTGCTCGGTATTGCCATTGACGACACCATCCATTACTTCTCGCGGTTCAGCAGCGAGATCAAGCACTATGCCGATGAAAAAAAGACAACGCTGGTCACACTCAAGGCAGTCGGCCGGCCCGTGACCTACACCTCGATCGGACTTTGTCTCGGCTTCCTGGTGCTGATGACGAGCGACCTGCGCATGCAGGCCCAGGTCGGCATCATGGCCTCTTATGCGCTAGCCGTCGCCTGGCTCAGTGATTTCATACTGACCCCGGCACTGAGCGCATCCTTCCGCATCACCACTCTCTGGGATGTACTGACAGTCGACCTGGGCAAGAGCCCGCAGGAATCGATCCCGCTGCTGAAAGGGCTGCGGCCTTCACAGGCTAAGATCGTCGCCATCATGGGCAAGATGATCAACGTACCGATGGGTACACGCATCATCAACGACGGCGACAGCGCCTCGGAAATGTACGTGGTAATTGAAGGCAGCCTGAGTACCACCATCGAAGGCGAACACGGGCAAGTCAAGGTTGCCACGCATGAACGCGGCGATGTCGTTGGCGAGGCCGGGCTGTTTTTTGCAAAGCGCACCGCGAACGTGGATGCGTCAGAGGACTGCAGGCTACTGGTGCTGACGCAGGATAATCTCGATCGACTCAGCCGCCGTTACCCGTTTATCGCGACCAAGGTTTTCAGGAACCTGAACAGCATACTTGCAGGGAGGCTATCGGCAACAACACACAGACTGACATAACAATTACAATAGCAACATATGGAAGACATCATGGATAATAACGATAGCAGAGAAGTAGCAGAAATCATTGAAAACGCCATGCGCGAATTCAACGAGAGTATGTATCACAGGGAACAACTCAGCATTCGCATTGGCAGGCGAACAACACAAATCATCCGTTTCGGAATGATCGGCCTGCTGGCGCTGGGCCTGGCATTGTTCTACCTGATATTTATTCTCGCCAAGGACTTTTCTGCGATCACCGAGCACATGGACGACATGTCCGGATACATGAGTACCATGGATAGAAATTTTGTCGTGGTTGCAGAGACCCTGCCCCGCATGCACACCACCCTCGACGGGCTTAACAGAAATATCACGGTAATGCCTGCCCTGAACCAGTCGGTAGGCAACATGGACACAAGCCTCGGCGCCCTGAGCACAGACATGCACACAATGGTGGAACAGTTGAACCGGATGAACGCCAGTGTTGCGAACATGACCACCAGCATGCATGTACTGAATACCCAGTTTACCGATATGAACAGGATCGTCGGTCACATGTCCGGGGACGTGAACCAGATGTCGAAACCCATGAGGGCCTTTCCGTTTCCGTAAACTGTGGGGGCAGATCCACACAGACCATGCTGAAGCGTATTGAAAAGCTGTTGCTCATCCGCCAGGGTGAACGTGGAAATATATTGTATTTCCTGTTCTTCTTCATGATCGTCAGCGCGGGCATGGCCATCGGGCGAAGCACTGCCGATGCATTGTTCCTGAAACGGCTGGGGATTGAATACCTGCCGTTGATGTATATCTTTCAAAGCGTGTCGCTGGCGACGACCAGCATGGTGTATACCGCTTTTGCAGATCGGGTACCTGCCGAGAAATTCTTCAAGGCCCTGTTTGCGGGACTTGTCATCCTGGTGTTTTGCAGCTGGGTGGTCATGACCACGGGCACCGGAACCCTGGTCTACCCTGCCTACTACATTATTTATGAAGTCGCGTCTGAACTGTTACTGGTACACACCACGCTGTACATGAGCCAGAACATGAATACTCTCGAGTCCAAACGGCTGTCACCGCTGGTTTTCGCCGGCGCCCAGGCCGGCACCATTATCGGCGGCCTGTTCCTGGTGGCCGCCGCGCCCGCCCTCGGAACCCGCAACCTGTTGTTGTTCTGGTGCCTGCTGCTGGTAACGGGGGCCATCATGATTTACATCCGCCACCGGCGCCATGGTGTTTCAACCCACTACCGGGCCCCGAAAAAATCCCGCCAGCTGCTAAAGAGCTCAATTGACCAGATCAGCCAGGGGATTAAATACACTACCTCTTCCGCACTGCTGCGCGCTTCTTCGTTTGCCCTGTTTTTCATGGTGATTGCCTTCTATATTCTGTGCTACAGCGTCAACCGCATTTACACCCAGACCTTCGAATCCGAGGAAAGCCTGACGCGCTTCTTCGGACTGCTGACAGCAGCAACCAGCTCGATCGCATTGCTGACGCAATTATTCATAACCAATCGTGTCATCGAGCGGTTCGGCGTGCGCAAGGTAAACCTGCTGTTCCCGCTTACCACCCTGGCCAGTCTTGCCGCACTGACGTTCAGCTTCACATTTCCTGCCGCGGTTGCCGGCAGCCTGAACAAGGATGCGCTGATGCCGGCCTTTCGGAATCCTGTCAGGAGCATGTTTTTCAATGTCCTGCCCGATTACATTCAGGGGCGCGCCCGCGCCATCTCGATAGCCATCGTGCTGCCGCTTGCCCTGTCGACCTGCGGCCTGATACTGATATTGATGCAGCGCCTGGACAACCCCGGGTATTTCCTGGTGCCCGGGATGATTGCTGCGGGTCTCTACCTGTTCTCTGGCACGCGCATGAATCGCGCCTATGTAGGCACCCTGGTCTCCAACCTGAAGGAACGCCTGTTTCTCCCCAACAGGGAAATGTACTCGCAACTCTCCGGCTGCAGTGATGAGGCAATGGACGAGATCATGCGCGGGATCGGGCATTCCGACATGGAGGTTTCAATTGCCTTTGCTAAAGTTCTGGTTGCCTCCTTCCCGGAAAGGGCGGCTGGAACTATTATTCAGCAGATCCATGGCAAAAACACGGCAGCCAGGAACCGGCTGCTCATGCTGCTGGAACCACTGGACATAACATCACATGCAGAGGAACTGCACGGCATCGCCCGCGGTGGTGATGCGCACCTCAGGACGTTGATCCTGCGGATGTTAATCAATCAGGACGACCGGCTGGCAAGAGCGGAATCCATCCGCCAGCTTGACAGCGATAATCCCCGGCTGCGCGCACTGGCCATACATGCCGGTCTGCTGTCGCCGCGCGAAGAGGTCGAGCCAGGCAGGATAATCGAAGTATGGAAAACCCTGCTGACAGGAGACAGGCAATCACGGTTGGCGGCGCTCGATCTTGTTGCCGACCTTGCCAGCCTGCCCGGCAGCGAGAAAACATTGCTGCTGGAAAACTACCAGCAGGCAATCATTGAGCTGCTCCAGAGCGGCTCCAGTGAAACAGGGGTGCGCACCCTGCATGCCCTGCATGCCCTGCATATTTGGCAGGATGATGTCAGCCGCGAGGTGCTCGATTCAATTGTTCGTTCACTCTCAAGCGAAAACCCCGAACTGCGCGAGGCCGCGGTCGCCTGCCTGCACCTGGCACAGGGAGGTCAACGCGAAGAGTTGCTGTTGCGAGCTATTGGCGACGGCCATATCCGGGTGCGCACGGCAGGCGTCGAAACACTGAAAGCGGTTGCGGATAACCATGAGGCTGTCGCGCTGGACTGGATAGCCGGCAACCGGGGCAGCCTGCGCGCCCAGCAGCACCTGCTCAGGTCACTGCTGGAATCCACCCTGCCGGCGAGCGTTTTTGAAGATATAGCCCGCACCAAGTCCGAACAAGCCCGCGTACTGCAACAGGCGCTTTGCACGCTGGACAGGAATCCTGCCGGCGATGCAGGCCCGGCCCACGCCCTGCTCCGACATGCGCTGAAGGAGCAGCTTGACCAGACAGTTGAACTGGTCCTGACGGCGATGGAACCGATGTACGAACCCGGAATAATGGCAATCATCCACGCCGGTTTCCTGAGCGGAGACCCGCGTCATGTTGCAAATGCCTGCGAAGTCCTCTGTAATCTTGACAGAAAGCCCTTTACCCGCAACCTGAATGACATCCTGCAAAATGTATCCAGTGATGACTATAGCCATGACGATGCCACGTTCCAGAGCCGTGCTGATGTGCTCAACTGGTGCGCGGCTCACAGCAATGACTGGCTGAAATCATGTGGCGTGAAGGCCTTGGAACCGGAGGAAACCTGTGCTTGATCTTTTCGAGCGTCTGATATTGCTCAAGCAGGCACCCATCTTTTCGATGGTCAGCACGGATGACTTGCGCCTCGTTGCCCAGGCCCTGGAGACACAGCAGTTCTTCGAAGGCGAACGTATTTTCGAGATCAACGACCAGGGCGATCACCTCTATATCCTGGTATCGGGCAAGGTAGGCATTTCAATTGACCCGGATCCGTCCGCCTCTGACTATATCGCCACCCTGCAGGCAGGCGATTGTTTTGGAGAGATGAACCTGCTGGACAATCTGCCGCGCTCTGCAACTGCGCATGTCCTTGAAGACACGGTGGTGCTGTCACTGGACAAGGCACGCCTGAAGGGCCTGATGCAAAGCTATCCGGATATCAGCATCGGCATGCTGCGCAGCCTGTCACTCAGGCTGCGTGAGGCAAACCGCAAGATCACCAGCGCTAACAAATCTTGATGACAACGGAGACTGCATGAACAGCAAGGCTGCAAACTCTATTCTGACGATCATACTGGCGGCAACGCTCAACCAGGCCGTCGTCAGCGCGCCTCCCGCCAGGTCAGAAAAGGATACGCATTACATTGACAGCGGTTTTTTTGATATTCATGTCTGCAACTGGCCCGAGCGGAAACTTTTTTTCATGCCCCTGTTTTCAACCGCCCGCTACGACGAGATCGTGAAAATCGACATCATCGATCCGGATGGCCGGCCGCTTGTGCAAATGGACCTCGAGCGTTTCAGGGTTATAAAACAGAAAACCGGCAAGGAAAAACATGCCTTCATCAACCAGCTGGATGTGCCGCCGGCCGCGAAGGACGGCTGGTATAGCGCACAGATTACGCTCTCGGACGGGTCCGTGCAGACCGCGAGCGACTACGTCAGGATCTCGACCCTGGACAAGGCCGACGGACATCGGCCCGGCCACGACGAGGAAGTGGCAAGTCCGCCACGAGAATTGCGCTGGGACCCGGTTCCGGGTGCCGGTTTCTACCAGGTCTTCATCAGGGACAAGTGGAACGATGATCGACTGATCCACACCTCAAAACTGCTCGCCAAGCCGCGGCTTGTCCTGCCACCCGGGCTGATCACGCCAGGCGGCTTGTACTCCTGGGTGGTGCATGCGCGTGATATCAACGAAGACCTGTTACTGGGTGATTTCAATCACGGCTCGATGAGCAAGGTGGTGGAGTTCTCCGTCAGCGACTGACGGTACAACTGCCACCCCTGCTGCTACCAGTGGGCAGGCAGTTTGTGGTGAATGGTAATGCGCTTCTTATCGATTGAGATATAACCACCCACTTTCAGGTCTTTGAGAATACGGCTGACCATTGCACGCGATGCACCAACCATGTCGGCAATCTCCTGCTGGGTCATCTTCTCGGTAACCAGT
This sequence comes from Gammaproteobacteria bacterium, assembly GCA_049667605.1. Classification (GTDB taxonomy): domain Bacteria; phylum Pseudomonadota; class Gammaproteobacteria; order UBA9214; family UBA9214; genus UBA9214. The sequence continues at coordinate 2,653 of JBATIF010000201.1, read as the reverse complement.
ACATCATCCTGCTTTTGTGACTGATCTAGCAGCGTCCGTGCCACACGTCCATACACATCGAGCAGCGCCAGGTTACCGACATTCTTCGCCAGCATCCTCATACGACTGGTCATCGGTCTGATAAGATTGATTCCAATCTCCGGATGTTGCGACAGGCAAGACAGAAAATCTTCCCGTGAGATTACCATGAATTTCGACGGCTCCATTGTTATCACGGAGGCCACGCGTGGTTGCTTGTCAATCATCGCGAGATCACCAAAGTAGTCGCCCGTCTGCTGATGATTCAGCACCACTTCACGCCCGTCTTCACTACTGACAAAGACCTTAACGCTGCCAGAGAGGATGATATACAGGGTGTAGGTCTCATCATCCTGGTTAATGACGATTGTATTCTTCTTGTAGGACTTGACTGTGCCGTGCTGCTCAACTTCGGCCAGCGCCTGCTTCGACAGTCCGTAAAACAGGGGAATATTTTCCAGCATTTAGAATCTCTTTTCTATGATTCCCTGATTTGGGTCTCAAGGAAATACTATTTGATAATACGAAGGTACCGCAGGTCTTATACGGCATTCTATCTTAATTACGAGACATTGAACCATTTATCACAGCTACCATGCCCGGAAAACTGAAAGAACCCAGGGTCATCACCGACCACCGGCGCGAACCGGCCTGCATCCTGCCGGCCGGATTCTATTTTGACGACGACCGCTGGGAAAAGATCTGGCAGCGCTTCGAGGAAAAGGGGTAGACGCTCACCCATGAGGACCTGCGCGCCCTGTTCCCCGATGAACTCGCGCTAGAGGCCGGTCCCCTGCCCTGAATGGGGGTCTTTACGCCGCCCCCCGCAAGGCCGCAATGCGCACGCCCAGGGGCGGATGGGTCATAAACAGTTTCTTGATACCACTTCCCAGGCCACCGGAAATACCGAAGGCCGCAAATTCGCCCGGCAGGTCATGTGGCTCACTTTCCCGCTGCAGGGCCTGCAGGGCACTGATCATCTTTTCACGCCCGGCAAGCGAGGCACCCCCGGCATCGGCGCGGAATTCACGCCGGCGTGAAAACCACATGACGATGATTGACGCGAGGAAAGACAGAAAAACCTGGGCGACAATCGAGGTGATGTAATAGGCCGGCCCGTAACCGCGCTGCGTCTTGAACACGACCCGGTCAACAACATGACCGATGATGCGCGAGAGGAAAATCACAAAGGTATTCACCACGCCCTGTATCAGGCCCATCGTTATCATGTCACCGTTGCTGACATGGGTGATCTCATGGGCCAGCACCGCCTCGACCTCATCGCTGTTCATACGCTGCAGCAGGCCGGTGCTCACGGCAACCAGTGCGCTGTTGCGCCGCATGCCGGTGGCAAAGGCATTCGGCTGCGGCGAGTCGAAGATACCGACCTCCGGCATGCCGATACGCGCCATCTGTGCCTGGCGCTTCACCGTTTCCAGCAGCCAGCGCTCGGAATCGGTAGCCGGCTGCTCAATTAGCCTGACACCCATGGAACGCTTGGCCAGGAACTTGGACATGGCCAGCGAGATGAAAGAACCGCTGAAACCGATGACGGCAGACATCACCAGCAGCGCCTGCAAGTTCAGGTCTACCCCGTTTTCGGCCAGAACGCCCTCGATTCCCAGCGCCTGGAAGACCACGCTGATAAGGACCAGGATGGCGGCATTGGTCGCCAGAAACAGTGCTATTCGCATCATAATCAATTACCTTTTCATATTCTTCATGAGTCGACAGGTACAAATGAGACCCTATTGCTCCCTTATAGTTGGGGTCGAAACCGAGAAGTTCAAGACCGGGCAGTTTATTTGGCCAATCCCGAAACTTTCCGGATTATATGCTATCTTAATAAGCGTTCTTTAGGGGGCGACCTGGATTCGACGTGGGTTGCGAAACCTGAGGTGCATGCCGAGGTGCAGGATACCTCGTAAATCCATCTGCAAACTTTTAGTTGCCAACGACGACAACTACGCACTCGCAGCTTAAACCCCTGTAGGGTGCCGTCTGACTGGAGCCGTGCTTGTGCGTCCAGAGTCCCCGGTCTTCGGACAGGTGACACTCAGGCGTCGATTCTCACAAGATCGCGGTGAAGCTCGGTCGGGGCGGATACGCTAAAACTTACCGGACTCGCTGTTTGTTTTCCCTGCCCGTCGGGTAGCAGGCAGTTAAACTAATAGACCGGGATAAGCATGTAGAGCCGATGGCAGAGGACTTGCGGACGCGGGTTCGATTCCCGCCGCCTCCACCAACTTTTTGTTTTTATTATAATTTTTTAAGCACTCTAACCCGCGGCCGTCCACTTTTATGCCCCACTCGGGGGGCTGGGGTGCTGAAAATACTGCATAAATAATTCATGTTTCCCGGAAATGGGCATGATGTGGGCAACATTTGGGCAACATTTTTTGCCCGGATTTCGGAAGCTGACGACCGGCTAGCCGGAACGATTTCACAGGGCGCGATACGGGAGAAATTCTTACCTAGAGAATGAAAGACCCTGCCGTTTCCCTACCATTCCATCCTCCTGGGATCAAGCTCCAAAAAGGTGAAACACCGGCAGCGCCAAGTAAACCCCACACTGCCCTCGCTTTAAGGTGTACAGGTAATGTTAGCTTTGTTAACTAGCCGCGTACTTTCGGCC
>JBATIF010000200.1:0-17354 GCA_049667605.1 Gammaproteobacteria bacterium | reverse complement strand
CGCGGCCATGAAGTCCAGGTGCTGGATACCCTGAAGTGCTACATGGATATTGCAACCATGCGCCCGAGCGTGCATTACAAGGGCGAGAAACTGCAACCCTTCGACGCGGTCATTCCCCGGATCGGCGCGTCTGTCACCTTCTACGGCGCATCGGTGCTGCGCCAGTTCGAGATGATGGGCGCCTACCCGCTGAACGAATCGGTGGCCATCACCCGCTCGCGCGACAAGCTGCGCTCCTTGCAGATCATGTCGCGGGCCGGTATCGGTCTTCCCCTGACCGGCTTTGCCAGCCTGCCGGACAGTACCCAGGACCTGATCAAACTCGTCAACGGCGCGCCGCTGGTCGTCAAGCTGCTCGAAGGAACCCAGGGCAAGGGCGTGGTGCTCGCGGAGACGCAGAAGGCGGCGGAAAGCCTGATCGATGCCTTCCGCGAGTTGAATGCCAATTTCCTTGTGCAGGAGTTCATCAAGGAAGCCGGCGGCGCCGACATTCGCGCCTTTGTCATCGGGGATAAAGTGGTTGCCGCCATGCAGCGCCAGGCCAAGGAAGGTGAATTCCGTTCCAACCTGCACCGCGGTGGTTCGGCCTCGATCGTCAAGCTGTCTCCGGATGAGCGCTCGACCGCCGTGCGTGCGGCCCGCAAGATGGGCCTGAATGTCTCCGGCGTGGACCTGTTGCGTTCCAGCCACGGGCCGCTGGTCATGGAAGTGAACTCCTCGCCCGGCCTGAACGGGATCGAGGTGGCTACCGGCAAGGATGTCGCCGATCTCATTATCCAGTTCATCGAGAAAAACGCCAAGCGTGACCGCACGGCTACCCGGGGCAAGGGTTGAACAAAGAAATCAAGATTGGTGCTTTTTCAGTCGCACCCGGTGAGCGCAAGATCATCAACCTTCCCGTTGGCCGCCTGTATACACATGCCGATCTTTCCATGCCGGTGGATGTCATCAACGGCCGCCATGACGGCCCGCGCCTTTTTGTCAGCGCAGCAATTCACGGCGATGAACTGAACGGTGTCGAAATTATCCGCCGCCTGCTGCGCCATTCCTCGTTGAAGCGGCTGCGCGGTGCGCTGCTTGCAATACCCGTGGTCAACGTACATGGCCTGCTGCATCGTTCCCGCTACCTGCCGGACCGGCGCGACCTGAACCGCAGTTTTCCAGGCAGCAACCGTGGCTCCATGGCCGCACGGATTGCCCACCTTTTCATGCATGAGATCGTTGCAAACTGCACCCACGGTGTAGACCTGCATACCGGCGCGGTCCACCGCGACAACCTGCCGCAGGTGCGCGCGAACCTCGATGATCCGGAAACACTGGAACTGGCCGAGGCATTCAGCACACCGGTATTGATCAACGCGGATCTGCGGGATGGCTCCTTGCGGGCAGCGGCGGCCGATGCGGGGATTCCGATGCTGCTCTACGAAGCCGGGGAGGCGCTGCGTTTCGATGAAGTAGCGATCCGCGCAGGGCTGCGCGGGGTGCTCAGGGTTATGCGTGCGCTGGGCATGATTGCGAAGTCAAAAAACAAGGGGCACCGGGTAGAACCCGTGATCGCCCGCAGTTCATCGTGGATCAGGGCGCCTGAAAGCGGGATCCTGTGGTCGGGAATCAAGCTGGGTGCCCGTATCGCGAAGGGTGATGTGATCGGGCACATTGCCGCACCGCTGGTGGATTCAGAGCATGTGGTGGTGGCACCCGAAAACGGTATCCTCATCGGCCGCACGCATTTACCCCTGGTCTACGAGGGCGAGGCGCTGTTCCATATCGCCCGCTTCCGGCGCGTCGGTGAGGTCGCTCATCAGGTGGAAACGCTGCATGAATTCCTGACACCCTCACAGCAGCTTGACGAGGAGATCGAGCACCTGGAATGATGCCTGCCTGCGGGGCGGCGGAGATCGCCTCCCTGCATCTACGCCAGGCTTAGTCAGCGGCCGCCGGGGGCTCTTCGGCAGGCTCCTCAGTGAGGCGTTCGATCAGCAGCTGCCCGACACGGTTGTCGATCAGCGATTCCACCGTCAGGCGGAATTCACCTTCAACGACTACATCGCCGGCCTGCGGCATGCGTGACAGGCGCTGCATGAGCAGCCCGGACAGGGTGTTGGCATCGAGGTCAGCCGGCACTTTCAGGCCGATGGCGCGTTCGATATCGGCGAGTGACAACAGGCCATCGGCGCGCCAGCTGCCGGTGTCGATTTCATGGAGCATGCCAGCTTTGTTTTCCACGTCGGTCTCGTCGTGAATTTCCCCGACAATCTCCTCGAGCAGGTCTTCGAGTGTGACCATACCGGCGAGCGCGCCGTACTCGTCAATGACAAAGGCCATGTGCGCGCGGTGCCGGCGCATGCTTTCAAACAACTGGGAAACTTTCTGGCTTTCCGGCACCATCAGCGGGTCACGGCAATACGACGGCAGGTTGCGCCAGGGTTCGGTTTCTCCGCTAAGTACCGCGGTATGCAGGTCCTTGGCCAGCACGATACCCAGCACTTCCTCGTCATTGCCGGCATCGATAACCGGGAAACGCGAATGCCCGCTGTCACGGATGATGGCGAGATTGTTCTCGGGTGGTGCGCTGACATCCAGCACTTCCATGGAGCTGCGCGGGATCATCACGCGTCCGACATTACGCTGGTCGAAATCAAACAGGTTATGCAGCATATTTGCCTTGTTGATCTCGATTTCACCGTGCTCGTGCGAGGTCTGCACCAGCCCCTTGAGTTCCTCGCCACTGAGCACATCGGCATGCGAGACCTCCTCGACATTGAACAGCGACAGGATCGAGCGCGAGCTGACGTTCAGCAACCAGTTGAGTGGAAACACCACCAGGTAGGTCAGGTGCAGCGGGTAGGCGCACCACACCGCGACCGGCTCGGCGCGGCGGATAGCGAAGGTCTTCGGTACCTGCTCGCCGACCACGATATGCAGCGAAGAGAAAACCAGGAACCCGGTCACGAATGCAACGGTGTGCAGAATCGGTTCCGGTATGCCCATCTTCGTGAACAGGGGTTCGAGCAATGCCGCGGCTGCAGGTTCGCCCACCCAGCCAAGACCGAGCGAGGCCATGGTGATGCCGAGTTGGCAGGCGGCCAGGTAGCTCTCCAGGTTGGCCTGGATGCGCAGTGTCAGCCGTGCGCTGGCACTGCCGCCCTCTGCCAGGCCCTCGAGGCGAAAGTTTCTCGCCTTGACCAGCGAGAATTCGGCGGCGACGAAGAAGCCGTTTGCCGCCAAAAGCAACACTACGGCAATCAGGTTGATGGTTGTGTCGTGCATGATTATCGGGTCCACGTTATTCAGTTAAGGCAGGCAGGCTTGGTGTCCGCGAACAGTATAAGGCATGATAGCCAGGCGACAGCCTACACGTACACCGCAAGTTCTACCAGAATCGGCCTCTCCGCCCGCCGGGCAGGGCGCTCCAACGGTATGTAATGCAGCCCATACAGAGGTGCGGTTTTTGCCTGGCTAAATACGGTATTTTCCAGAATTGTCCTGTCGTCCAATTCTAATGACGGGGTCTGCGCGCCGCGGTTATACTTGCCCCGGCTCTGTAATCGCCCGGGTAATCAATGTGGGGAAAGCGGCAATGATCCGAACGCTGTTATACAACCGGGCAAGCAGGGAAATCGTCACTGGCGGAAAGTATCGACATGCTGTTTCAAAAGGCCGAAAGTGATGCCGCACAGTTCGACCGCGGTCCGGCAGCACTGGCGCTGCGTCTCTGCCGGATGACGGTAGACCGTTATCTGAAGATGCTGCTCGGCCTGGAACCGCGCCTTGCCCAGCTGGAAGAGGAGATCATGCAGCACCCGGACGATTCGATACTCGCGGAAATGCTCAATTACAAGACCGAGCTGAAGAAATTCAGGAGGGTGTTTCTCTATCACCAGCAGATTTTTGGCGAGCTGAAATCCGGAGACTTCCCGGCTTTCGACGCCGGGCGCGAGCACGAAATCATCGACGTCTATGAGCAGCTGGAGCGTGCCAACAGCCTCGCCAGCCTTTATTACGAGCTCGCCACGGACCTGGCTGACGGCTATATATCGGTCACCTCGCACCGGCTCAACCAGATCATGAAAATCCTGACCGTGGTGATGGCGATTTTCGTACCGCTGAGTTTTCTTGCCGGCATTTACGGCATGAACTTCGAGAACATGCCGGAGCTGCATTCTGAATCCGGTTATTACATCCTGCTTACCCTGATGTTCAGTATCGTCGTCATCCTGCTGGCCCTGTTCTATAGAAAGAAATGGCTGTGACACTCATCAGGTTGAGCAGCCTTCTGCTGTTACTCTGGTTTGCCTGGCCGCTGCATGCCGCCGACGAGCCGGCAGCCGGGATCCCCGACCCCGCCGCCCTGCCTGCTGACTGGTGGAGTTATTTCGAACCGAAAGAGCCGCTCGACGCCGAGGCGCTTGCAAACCGCGTCAGCGCTGCAAAAACATTCTACACCGCCCTTGCTCAGCGCATCGGCAAGGCAGGCGATAAACAGGGCGCCCTGCAAATCGACAGGATCGTCGGCGATATCGACCGCTTCCTCAAGCTGAAAAGCGCGCCCGCCGCGGTGCCCGTGCCCGCGATTACAGCAGCGGACAGCTACACGCTCGATAATGCATTGCAGCGCTTTGGCGAATGGCAGGTCTTCAAACAGCAAGTGGACGCTGAAGCCGATGAAACCGCCTGGTTGACCACTGTCCTCGGTGAACAGCGCAAGCAGCAGTCCCGCCTGCGCAACCAGTACCTTGAAATGGATTCCCAGTCTCCAGACCGGCTTGCGCGGGGACTCGAACTGATGCGCAAGCGTCTGCCGCAGGTATTGCAGCGCCTGGAACTCGAGCGGCGCAAGACCGTGCTGAAACAAAACCAGCAACGGCTCGAGCGCATGCGTACCGAACTGGACGGCATCGCCGGGCGTCTCGTTGCCACGCCGCAGGAATTGCCGCGCTGGGAGATTGAGTACAGCGAGGCTCAGCAGGCGATCGGCAAGTTGCGCGAGGAAATTGACCAGGTCAACCCGCCCGAAGCCAGGTCAAATGCGCTGTCACAGGACCTGTCCGAGCCACAGTACACGGCGCTGGTCGCAGTGCGCAGGGACATCGAGATTCGCATCCACGAACTATCGGCATTGCGCGCACAGCTTGCGCAGTCACTGATCCGGCTGGTGGCCGCAGACACGGCTACCGACAGCAAGGAGGTGCGTGCCCGGATCGCCGGATTCGGATCGCTGGAGGCAAGTATTGCCGATCAGCGCAAACGCTGGAAGCAGGTTGTCGAGCGGGTGCGCGGCATGCTGGCGGAGTCTGACTCCAAGGCGTCAACAGCCGCCATACGCAGGCTGCATGACAACATGCTGCGCGAACTGGACCTGGCCGAGCAGTTGCTGCGCCGCCTGCAGCGGGAAAGGGCCATCGATGAATATGTTGTAGAGATTCTCAACGCGCGGCTGCATGCAAGTGAGGGCTGGTGGAATCGCAGCTTCACGGACTTGACGGGCAGTTTCATGAAGGCGGGCGGGTCGACCATCGAATTGCTCGGAACCAGCATGTTCGAGATCAACGAGACGCCGGTTACTGCGCTGGGGCTGCTGCGTGTGGTATTGATCCTGACCATTACACTGTGGCTGTCGCGCGTCATCCGCGCTACGATCCAGCGCGTCGGCGAGCGGCGCGGCGGACTGAACCAGAGCTCGCTGTATACCTTCGGGCGCCTGGTGCATTACCTGCTGCTGACGATTGGTATCATCGTCGGCCTGTCCTCGATCGGTATCGATTTCACCAAGTTTGCCCTGTTCGCCAGTGCACTCGGTGTGGGTATCGGTTTTGGCCTGCAGACGCTGATCAGTAACTTCGTCGCCGGGCTGATCATTCTTTTCGAGAAAAGTCTCAAGGTGGGTGACTTCGTCGAGCTGGAATCGGGCGTCACCGGCGAGGTCAAGGAAATCAACATGCGCAGCACCCTGATCACCACCAATGACAACATCGATATCCTGGTGCCCAATTCCGAATTCGTCGGCGGGCGGGTCATTAACTGGACGTTGCGTGATGTCTACCGCCGGACGCGCATACCGTTTGGCGTGGCCTACGGAACCGACAAGGACAAGGTCAAACAGGCCGCTCTGGAAGCATCAGATAATGTTCCCTGGACTCTGAAAAACATCAAGTCGCGTCAGCCACAGGTCTGGTTCGTCGAGTTTGGCGACAGCAGCCTTAATTTCGAACTGGTGGTCTGGTTGACGCCGGAGGCCGTAAAGCGCCCCGGCGCGGTAACGGCAGCCTACCTGTGGGAAATCGAGTCGAAGCTGAAAGAATACGACATCGAGATTCCCTTTCCACAACGCGATCTTCATCTGCGCAGTGTATTCGGTCACACGGAAGATGAGGCGCGCGCCGCATTCGCCGCGACCATGCTTGCCGATGCAAAACACCGCGACCAGGGTCCTGCGTGAGCTTTCTTTCGTGCAGTTAATAGTGAGACAGCTGCAGAGAGTGAGCTTGCGAGTCGCCCTGTTTGGCCTGCTGCTGTCACCCGGGTTGCTGCTGGCCGAGCCGCTCGACAGCGAGCAAAGCCTCGGCAGAGCACGCAGTGAACTGGCCGCGCTGCAGGAACAGCTTGATGAAACAGCCGGCAATACGCTGCAGGCGCGTCGCCAGATATCGGTACTGAGGAAACGCCTGGTTTCTATTCGCAGCCAGGCGCGTGACTGTATTTCGAACGCCGTTACCAGGGTAACCGGCCTGACAGAAAGACGAGAAGCGCTTGGCGAACCCTCTGGTATCGTCGACCCCGAAATTCTGCGTTCGCACCGCGAGCTGGATGCCGAGATCGACAGGAACGAAAAAGCGCGCATTGCCTGCGAGCAGATTACCCAGGCATCCCAGGACCTGTTCAATCGTGTCCAGCAACGCGACCAGGCCGCGCTCATGGCACGTCTGTTTGCCCGTGGCCTGTCGACCCCGCAGGTGATGTTTGACGCCTTCGATACCCCGCGCGCCTGGTCACGAATCGTCTCCGGCTTTCTCGCCCAGGGCAGCGGCTGGGAACGGCTGCCAGCATCACAGCACTGGATAGTGCTGCTAGTCATTGTCGTGTTGCTGGCAGCGGGTAGCGTCTGGCGACACCGCTGGTTCCTGCGTCACGGCCGTGACAGCAACAGCCGCTACCTGGTAACGGCTGCGCCCTGGTTACTGGCCTGTATCGGCGGCGGCTTGACGCTGACCGCACTTCTGCCGGAGTGGCCGCCCGCGCTGGTGATCCGGCTGCTACTGGGAATACTGGTGTGGTTGATCTTCGACGTGCTGCTGCATATCTGGCTTGCGGGGCGCGTCACCGCCGGGCTCGCAGAAGTGGATGCAAAAACCCTGAGCCGCTGGCTGCGAATAGTTGCAGGGTTGCTGATACTGGGCAGTCTGCTGACCACGGCGGAATCCGTGATTCAACTACCGGATCCACACTACTTCCTGCTGCGCACGATAATGGCCGGCCTGTTGCTGGCGAGCCTGGTATGGTCGGCGATCATTCTTGGACGCGTCCCGGGCCTGGCAGGAACCAGAACCCTGCGCGTGCTGATGGTGCTGGCAGCGCTGGTCGTCGCCGTCGCCGAGACTCTCGGTTACCGGAATCTTTCAATTCACCTGCTGCTGGGATTTTGCGGCATGGTCATCGGCTTTGGCGTTGCCGGATTTACCGCCCGGTCGTTCACATTTCTGTTCGATGGCCTTGATGAAGGCCGCTACCCGTGGCAGAAATCAGTGCGTAAATTGCTGGATTTGAAGGCACGCGAACCGGTTCCCGGCTTGATCTGGCTGCGCCTGGCGACCTCACTGCTTGTATGGTCGGCCTTTGCGGTATGGGTTCTGTGGGTGTGGGGCCAGTCGGAGCGCTGGATCGGCAGGCTGGGCGAGTATGTGACGGAAGGTTTCGATGTCGGTTCGCTGCACATTGCGCCGACCCAGATACTCGGGGCCATTGCAGTTCTGGCTGTCGGCATCAGTCTGACGCGCTGGGTAAAACAAGGCGTTGTCACCGACCTGGTAAAGCGCACCCGGCTGGACCGGGGTGGCAGGGAAGCCATGGTCACGGTCAGCGGTTATACCGGGGTGATGCTGTCCTTTCTGATCGCGCTCGGCGTTGCGGGCATCAGTTATACCAACCTTGCAATCGTTGCCGGCGCCCTGTCGGTCGGTATCGGCTTTGGCCTGCAAAATGTCGTCAATAATTTCGTATCCGGCCTGATCCTGCTGTTTGAACGCCCGGTGCGTACCGGTGACTGGGTGGTGGTCGGCGACACCCAGGGGTATGTGCGCAAGATCAGCATCCGTTCCACCCAGATCGAGACATTCGACCGGGCGGATGTCATCGTGCCCAACTCGGAACTGATCGCCAACAAGGTATCCAACTGGATGCTGCGCGATCCCTGGGGACGCATCAAAATCCCCGTCGGCGTTGCCTACGGGTCCGATGTTGCGAAGGTAATTGAAGTCCTGCTTGCCGTGGCCAATGAACAAGAAGGGGTGATGAAAGACCAGGCGGGGATCTCGCCGCCAAAGGTGTTGTTCAGGCAATTCGGCGACAGTGCCCTGGAGTTCGAGCTGCGCTGTTTTATTCGCAATATCGACAAGATGCTCGATATCACGAGTAATCTGAATATTGCCATCGAAAAGGCATTCCGCGAGGCGGGTATCACCATCCCGTTCCCGCAACGCGATGTCCATGTGAAGGCGCTTCCCCGGGACAGCGGCACGCAAGATTCGTGACGGCAACTCCCGGATAAGATCGCGTTCTTCAGCTTAGCAGGCAGGACGCATACGACTGCGCGGGAAGACCCGGGACTAGAACGGAACCTGTACCACCACGCCGCCCCGGGTATTGCTGTTGGAGCCGGCGCTGCCCCACAGCCTGGGGCAGCCGCTAAGCAACATACACAGCACCGGGATCAGCAACAGGGCGGCAAGCGGTTTACGGCGGTTTTTCATGGCTCCTAAAATAACAGCCGCTCCCGGGTGTGGCAAGCACCCTCATAGACTGGCAGGCGCAAGGGAGCCCAGGGCTGTCGGATACCTGTGGCCGCTGCCGTGCCGGGATAGAATAGGCATCCCATGCTCAGCAACAGGCATACATTCCCATGATCAAGGCAGGTAACCGCCCCTGCCATCTGCATGGCAACCGCCTTTATTTCGAGGACGGCTGGGAACAGCGGCTGGCGGCATTCGGCTTGCGGCAGGGCAGTCGCTGGCATTTGCTGGAGCCGGAAAGCCTGGTCACCGGCAGCCTGCTTGTGAACACCTACCGGGTGCAGCTGAGTGGCGCTGGCGCTATCTATTTCAAACGCTATGTTTACAGCCTCGTCAGGAACCGCTATTTCCTGCAGCAGAGCAGGGCGGCCAACGAGGTTTACTGCTACCGGCAGTTGGCCGCGATCGGTATAGCGACGCTGAAGCCGCTGGCACTCGGTGAGATCCGCGAGTTTGGTCGTTTGATCGCGGCCTGTATCGTTACAGCGGAAGTCCCGGATGCGCTCAGCCTGGATGAATTTGCACGGCTGCACTGGTGCAAGCTGCCACCTGCGGAGCGAACACGCGTCTACCGCGAAATCAGTGCGGAAATTATCAGTCAGCTGCAGCGTGCCCACCGTAAACGGTTTTTTCATTTTGATCTGAAATGGCGCAACATCCTGGTGCAGCGCGATGCAGCCGGGCATTACCGTTGTACCTGGATTGACTGTCCTCGTGGGCGCTATATGCATTTAATGCCGGGCCGTGGCCAGACAGTGGATCTGTCGAGTCTTGCACGCCTGGCACTTTCGTATCTCAGCAGGACCCAGCGCTTGCGCTTCATTCATGATTACCTCGGTGAGGGTGCCAGCCGGCAACGGGCAAGACGCCTGTTCAGGAAAATAGACCGGCATCTCTCCAAGCGCATGCCACGGGTGCTTGATCCCTACGCCGGGCAGGAGTGATTGCGGCGGGTAAGCCGTGGCGGATCCGCACCTTTTACGTATATAAAGGTATGTGTGAGGGCCGGCCATCAATGGCAAATCTGCCGGGATTCAGCCAATATAATAATTAAAAAACAATAATATACGGGTTATATATAATAGTTATTTTAAGTTTCTCGACGAACATGAACAGGTCAATGAGTGGCACTGTTCATGCATTCAACGGCCTTCAGCCAGGAACTGCAGCACCCGTTGTTCCAGCCAGTAGTGCGGATTGAAGGGATTGGCGCCCGTGATGAAGCCGACATGGCCGCCACGGCTGGACAGTTCCAGGGTCACGGCAGCGGCCAGCTCAGGCTCACGCGGCAGCGCCGCGGCCGGCAGGAAAGGATCATCGCTTGCCTGGATGATCAGGGTCGGGGTGTGGATGGTTTTCAGGTACTGTTTGCTGCTGGAGCGGGTGTAGTAATCATCAACATCACGAAAGCCGTGTAACGGTGCGGTGATCCTGTCATCGAATTGTCTGAATGTCCGCAGTTCGTGCAGTTGTTCCAGTGCCAGCGGCGGCGGGTGGTGCGCGGCCTTTCTCCCCACCGATTTTCTCAACTTCTTCAACAGGTGGCGCTGGTAAATTCTCGACAGACCTTTCTCCAGTTTCAGTGCCGCACTGTTGAGGTCGAACGGCACAGAGATCGCCATGGCGCTGTGCAGCGGTGATGCCTGTGCCTGCTCACCGAGCCACTTCAGTAACACATTGCCGCCGAGTGAAAAGCCGATGGCTACAAGCGGCCTGGCGGGATGTTTTTCCAGGATTTGCCGTACGATGAAATCGAGATCTCCGGTTTCCCCGGAATGGTAGCTGCGCGCAAGCCGGTTGGGTTCACCGCTGCAGTTGCGGAAGTACATCAGCCCCGCCTGGTAATTGTTTTCTGCAAGGGCCTTTAACAGGCCGCCGGTATAGTGTGACTCGAGCGATCCTTCCAGGCCATGCAGCACCAGCACGATTTTACCCGTGGCGTTCTTCGACCAGTCCAGGTCGATGAAATCTCCGTCGGGCAATTCAACACGTTCGCGTTCAAGGGGCGGCGCAAGCCGGCGCCGGCAGAGCGATGCAAACAGGGTTTGCCGGTGCGCCCCGCGCAGCCACCATGCCGGTACGAACGCACTGGATGTAATCATCTGCGATGTGCTGGTCGAGGGGTAGTCCTCAGGGGATGATGCGGTTCTTGATCAGGTCCTCGACCACGGCAGGATCGGCCAGCGTCGAGGTGTCACCGAGCGAGTCCACCTGGTTGGCTGCAATCTTGCGCAGGATCCGCCGCATGATCTTGCCGGAGCGGGTTTTCGGCAGCCCCGGCGCCCACTGGATGAAATCCGGCGAGGCAATCGGGCCAATTTCCTTGCGCACCAGGGCGACCAGCTCCTTGCGCAGGGCGTCATCGGGATCAACCCCGTCGATGAGGGTGACGTAGGCATAAATACCCTGGCCCTTGATGTCGTGCGGATAGCCGACAATTGCGGCCTCGGCGACCTTGGGGTGCAATACCAGCGCACTCTCCATTTCGGCCGTTCCAAGGTTGTGACCGGAGATAATCAGTACATCATCGACACGCCCGGTAATCCAGTAATAACCGTCTTCATCGCGGCGTGCGCCATCGCCGGTGAAGTACATGCCGGGAAATGCACTGAAATAGGTATCGATAAAGCGCTGATGATCACCATAGACATCGCGCATCTGTCCCGGCCACGGGTGGGTCATGACCAGGGTGCCCTCGGCGGCTCCCTCGAGGACCTTTCCCTGGGCATCAACGATGGCCGGCACCACGCCGAAAAAGGGCAGGGCGGCCGAGCCGGGTTTCATGCGCATGGCGCCGGGTAGCGGTGCGATCATGTGGCCGCCGGTCTCGGTTTGCCACCAGGTGTCGACAATCGGGCAGCGCATCTCGCCAACTGTACGGTAGTACCACTCCCAGGCCTCCGGGTTGATGGGTTCACCGACGGTGCCCAGCAGGCGCAGGCTGTCGCGTTTGCAATCGGTCACCGGTTTATCGCCCATGCGCATGAGTGAGCGCAGCGCAGTTGGTGCGGTGTAGAAGATATTGACCTTGTGTTTGTCACACACCTGCCAGAAACGCGAGGCATCCGGATAGGTGGGCACACCCTCGAACACCAGCGAGATGGCGCCGTTGGCAAGCGGGCCGTAGACAATATAGGAGTGACCGGTAATCCAGCCAACGTCCGCCGTACACCAGTAGACGTCGCCTTCATGGTAATCGAAGACGTACTTGTGGGTGATGGCGGCATACAGCAGGTAACCGCCGGTGGTATGCAGCACGCCCTTGGGCTTTCCCGTTGAACCGGAGGTGTACAGAATCAGCAGCGGATCTTCCGCATCCATAATCTCGATCGGGCAGTCAGCCGATGCGGCTTCTGTTGCCTCGTGATACCAGATATCGCGTCCGTCAATCCAGTTGATGTCACCATGCGTGCGGCGAAAGACTATTACCGAGTGTACCTTCGGGCAGTCAAGCAGGGCTTTATCTACATTGCCCTTCAGTGGCACGGTCTTGCCGCCGCGCAGGCCTTGATCGGCGGTGATGACGGTATGGCAATCCGAGTCGAGAATACGGTCCTTGATGGATTCCGGCGAGAAGCCGCCGAAGACAACCGAGTGAACGGCGCCGATGCGTGCGCAGGCAAGCATGGCATAGACGGCTTCCGGGATCATCGGCATGTAGATGCAAACCCGGTCACCCTTTTGTACATTGCGTGATTTGAGTACATTCGCCAGGCGACAGACATGCTCATGTAATTCTTTGTAGCTGATGCGCTGATCATCGCCCGGATCATCACCTTCCCAGATCAGGGCGGTCTGCTCGCCGCGTGTTTCCAGGTGCCGGTCAACGCAGTTGTAACAGGCATTCAGCCGGCCGCCTTCAAACCAGCGGATATGACCCTTGCTGTAATCCCAGTCGAGCACGTTGTCCCAGGGCTTGTCCCAGTGGAGAAACTCTTCGGCCTGCGCAGCCCAGAAGCCGGCGGGGTCATTGACCGACTGTTCGTACATTTCCCGGTATTGTTTGGCATCGATGTGGGCATCCTGTGCAAATGCGGACGGGATATCGTAGCTGGTGCTTTCGGACATGGGTGTGCTCCGTTGCTTGTCTGGGTATTGGTGGATTTCTGTGGCCCCTGATTATAGCCACTCCGGGCCGTGCGCCAAGAGACAATTTGTAGTGGCTGAAGAATAATATTGCTGATGCATAAATGTCCCAACTTTCAGAAACTGTCTGGAAATGGCAGAAATCGCGCCTGCAAGGCGCTCCTACAATAATTGATGCACCGTGCTATTCGTGTTGCGATGCATGAAATCCTGTTGTCTCAAATAAACCTGTAGGAGCGCCTTGCAGGCGCGAAAGGAATTATCAAGAGTAAGGCAAATTTGCCACAATAGACCGGGTGGCGGGCAGTAAGCTCGTATCCCAATGTTCAATGGCCCAATCCCAAAGTTCACCCATGCTGGCATCCTCCACGGACTCGGGCAGTTGCTGGTTGAGGAAGGTGAGTGCATCACACAGTATTATCGACCAGTTACCGGGGTCGACAGGCGGTGCCTGTGTCTGCTTGCTGAGTTTATCGTTGTTGCTGCCCACGGCAACCGGTATATGCAGGTAGGCCGGCAGTGGGTAGCCCAGCAATTGTTGCAGGTGGACCTGCCTCGGGGTCGAGTCGAACAGGTCGGTGCCACGCACCACGTGGCTGATTTGCTGTTCGGCATCATCAACCACAACGGCGAGTTGATAGGCAGTCAATTGATCGGCGCGCCTGACGATGAAATCGCCAACCTCGATGCCCAGCTGTTGCCTGAGCGTGCCTTGCAGCCTGTCACTGACGCTGATATCGCTGTTATAGACCTGTACACGGATTGACCGTGCAGTGCGCCCCGGTGGAATGCCGGAACGACAGGTTCCCGGATAAATGCTGCCACCGCCGGCGTTCATCGAACTGTCGGCAATTTCCCGGCGGGTGCAGGCGCAGCCATAGGTGTGTCCCGCGCGCGCCAGTATGGCAAGTGCATCATCGTAGTAGTGGCCACGTTGACTTTGCCAGGCGACGGGGCCATCCCAGTGCATGCCAAGTGCATCCAGCGTTCGCAGGATCTCATCCGCTGCGCCGGGGACTTCCCTGGGCGGGTCCAGGTCTTCCATGCGCACCAGCCACTCACCCTGCTGATGGCGTGCGTCAAGGTAACTGCTGACGGCCGCGACCAGTGACCCAAAGTGGAGCTGCCCGGTGGGCGAGGGCGCGAAGCGTCCGCGGTAGGTACTCATCGGGTCAATCGTTTATGGCCCGCGGCTTTATGCGCAGGAGATAAAAAAGCCGGCGTAAGCCGGCTGTATTCAATACGTCATGCATGCTTGTTATATTAACCCATTTGTTTTTCCCGGATTTCATCGAGGATCTTGCAGTCGATGCAGAGTGTTGCGGTGGGCCTGGCTTCAAGCCGTTTTACGCCGATTTCCACACCGCAGGCTTCACAATAGCCAAACGCATCACTTTCAAGGTTGCGGATTGATTCATCAATCTTCTTGATTAATTTGCGCTCACGATCACGGGCGCGTAATTCCATGCTGAATTCGGACTCCTGCGTGGCGCGGTCGTTCGGGTCCGGGAAGTTGGCAGCATCATCCTGCATGTGATGTACCGTGCGATCCACTTCTTCCATCAGGCCTTGTTTCCAGGCCTGCAGGATCTTCCTGAAATGAGCAATCTGCTGCTCGTTCATGTAATCCTCGCCCTTTTCCGCCTTGTAACTTGCGATGCCGGGAACCGGTCCAATCTGTGCTGCGGAAGATCTTTTGCGGGCTGATTTTGTCGGACTGGTTTTCCTGGCGGCGGCTTTCTTTGTTACCGCTTTTCTTTTCGGTGCAGCTTTCTTTGCAACGGCCTTCCTTTTCGGTGCAGCCTTTTTTGCGATCGCCTTCTTTTTCGGTGCAACTTTCTTTGCAACGGCTTTCTTTTTTGGCGCAGCCTTTTTAACCGTCTTCTTTTTCATGGCGGTTTTTTTTCTGGCTGTTGGCGTCGACTTTACTGCTTTCTTTTTTGCTGCCATGTAAACTATCCCCGGGTACAGCTACAACAAGGTATTGTTTGAACAGGAAATTTCAGTGCCCCAGCCGCTGCCTGCATGTACTTATATAAGGCGCTGATGGCTACAGGGGCGTTATTTATACGCCACTTTGGCCATTAGTCAAGAACGGAGATAGCCAGGAAACCGGCCTGTTTCAGCATTGCAAGCATATCTGACAGGGCTGGCACAGAGACCACTCTTTCATTAAGGAAGCCGTTGTATGCAATCAAAACTGAAAGCGCTGCTACTGGATGTAGACGGGACGCTGGCGGATACCGAGGAAGTCCACCGGCAGGCCTTCAATGCAGCATTCGCCAGCGCCGGACTTGACTGGAACTGGGGGCAGGCTCTTTATCACGAGTTGCTCTCGGTCACCGGCGGCAAGGAGCGTATTCGTTACTACCTCGACCGGGACCGGCCGGATGTAAAGCTGCCGGATGATGCCGATGCCTTTATTGCACAATTACATCAAGCCAAGACAGCGTTCTATGTCGGCAGCCTGGCGGACGGTAACGTGCCGTTACGCCCGGGCGTCGAACGCCTGATAAGGGATGCGAAGGCGCACGGCTTGCGGCTGGGAATAGTAACGACCACCACCCCGGAAAATGTTACGGCACTGTTTGAGCACAGCTTTGGCGATGACGTTGCGCAAATGTTTGACGTGATCGCGGCCGGCGGGGTGGTGCCGAACAAGAAACCGGCAGCGGATATCTACATCTATGCCCTGGCGGAAATGGGCCTTGCTGCAGACCAGTGCATTGCCATCGAGGACTCGGCCAATGGCCTGGCATCTGCACTTGCCGCCGGTGTCGTGACCCTGATCACGACGAACCGTTATACAGAAGACCATGACTTTACCGGGGCGGCATCGGTAGTTGACCATCTTGGCGAGCCTGCCATGCCATGCCGGATGATCCAGGGTGATTTGCAGCCCGGTCCCTGTATTGACACCGGCTACCTGCAAAGACTGCACGCACATTGCCAGGCCGCGCGCGGATGAGAATTGCAGACCGGATGGAGGTGATCCAGCCCTTTCATGTAATGGCCTTGCTCGCCCGTGCCCGCGAACTGGAGGCGGCCGGTCGCTCGATTATCCACATGGAAATCGGTGAGCCGGATTTTGTCACCCCTCAACCGGTCATCGATGCCGGTATCAGCGCCCTGTCAGCCGGGCATACCCATTACACGCCGGCTACCGGCCTGCCGGCATTGCGTGAACGAATTGCGGCATTCTATCTCGATCGCTATGGCGTGAAGGTTTCACCCGGACGCATCGTCGTCACGCCGGGTGCCTCGGCCGGCCTGCAGCTTGCGCTTGCGTTGCTCGTCAATAGTGGCGACAAGGTGATGATGGCGGACCCGGGTTATCCCTGTAACCGCAATTATGTGTATCTTTTGAATGCAGAGCCGGTTGGTATACCCGTGGATGCGCGCAGCGGCTATCAACCCACGCCGGAACAGGTTGCGCGGTGCTGGTCCCGGGATGTTGCAGCCCTGCTGCTTGCGACACCCTCGAACCCGACCGGAACACTGTTGTCGCCACAAACCATCAGCCGGTTGTACGATATTACCCGGTCGCATGGTGGCAGCCTGATCGTCGACGAGATCTACCATGGTTTGACCTATGGTATTGCCGCAGAAACCGCGCTTGCCGTATCGGACGACCTGATCGTGATTAACAGCTTCTCGAAATATTTCGGCATGACCGGCTGGCGGCTTGGCTGGATGGTGGTGCCGGACGATAGCGTTTCGGGCATCGATAAACTGGCGCAGAACCTGTTTCTTGCCGCGCCAACCATGGCCCAGCATGCAGCCCTCGCCGCATTCAGTGACGAGAGCATCGCCATCCTGGAAACACGCCGACAGGCGTTTCTCGAACGCCGCGACTTTCTATTGCCCGCCTTGCGTGAACTCGGTTTTGATATCCCGGTTACCCCGGACGGAGCGTTTTACCTGTACGCCAATTGCAGCCGTTTCAGCGGCGACAGTTATGCGTTTTCGAAACAGCTGCTGGAAGATGCGGGGGTCGCCATTACCCCCGGTGTGGATTTCGGCAACAACCAGCCACAGCAGCATGTGCGTTTTGCCTACACTACTTCATTGGAAAATTTGCACGAGGGCGTGCGTCGCCTGGGTGAATATCTAAGCAGCTGAACCGCCTGGTGCCTGCCAAGATCGCGCCTGCAAGGCGCTCCTACAAAATATCCCTGCGTAGTGATTTTCAATTGTAGGAGCGCCTTGCAGGCGCGATATCTTTAATTGCCGAACCGTACCTAAGGCTGCTTTACCTGTGCA
>JBATIF010000199.1:0-2093 GCA_049667605.1 Gammaproteobacteria bacterium | reverse complement strand
CGCTACTACTTGACGGAACATCCAAAAGCCTCAAATAAATTACAATCTGCTATATAGCTATGCTAAAATTTTAACCTAGAAGAATAAAAACCTTGGTTAGTCTTTTCCGGCAGCAGTATTGCAATGTGAGTCCTTTTCGAATGCAGAACTGTCTTGACTAAATTTGTAACCTACCTGTTGCTGTCATGGGCCGGCTTCACGACCGGCACTGCGGATGCAAGCTATCCTGTTTACGCCGACGGAGACCTCGCGCCACTCGGAATACCCGACGGCCTGATTAACGGCGCCGATTACCTGATCGCCTCGCGGATTGCCCTTGGCCTGGTTATCCCGACCGAACTGGAATTATCCCACGGCGACCTCTACCCGCCCGGCGCGCCGGACGGTCTCATCAACGTGCAGGACATGCTGCTGCTGCAACAGCGTCTGTTTGCACCAGCGGCGAATACCTACGTCGAAAACCTCAACCTGTTTGACGATGGACCGGCAACGGTCATGGTCGATGTCGGCGGCACATTCACCTCCACCACGCTGGTCGCAGGTGGCGAAAGCGCACCGGGCAACCCTGCCTCTCTGCACAGCAATCCATATTTCACTGATCCCGCTGACCCGGATAATACTGTCTGGGAAGTTATCTCAACCGGGGGTGCGCCCACCAGCGTTTACCTGGGGACGGCTGATCTCAGCGCTGACCCACTCCTTGATTCGGGCTTCGACCTGTCCGGCGCAGGCCTCAGCCAACTGGTATTCGATATCAAGGTCAACAGTATCTCACCCGGCACCATCCTGACCGTCAGGATCGACAGTGGCGATCCGGATTTTGGCGAGCTTGTACTGTCAGCGTCGCAATACAGCATCGGCAGCTGGCGGAGAGTGTCCATCAACATCGCTGACCTGGTTCCCCAGGGTGCCGGTCTCGACCTGAACAGCGTGGTCCATGCCTTTCGGCTTGAGATCACCAACGGTGATGCCGGTTTCTATCTGGATAATATCTTTGTCACCCACGCCTGCCCGGTCGTCGATGGCTGTAATGCAACGATCAGGACCAAACCCGCCACAACAGACACCGATGGCGATGGTGTCGACGACACCAACGACCTCTGCTCAGCGACGCCAGCGGGCACCCAGGTGGATGCTGCCGGTTGCCCGATAGTGATCTCATTGCTCGGCGCCACGGCCACGGCGAGCACCTCCGGCGCGGCTGGCGGCCCGGGTCTCGCGGTTGATGGCAATCCGGCAACCCGCTGGGAATCAGCGCATGGTGTTGACCCGAGCTGGATTACGCTCGATCTGGGCGCTGCCTATTCACTCTCTGAGGTAATCATTCATTGGGAAGCGGCGAATGCGGCAAGCTACCAGATTCAGGGTTCGACGGACAATAGCAACTGGACACCACTCTCCATCCAATCGGGCGGTGCGTTTGGAAACCGCACTGATAATGTCGACGTCTCGGGCATTTATCGCTATGTGCGCATGTATGGCATCAGCCGCACCAGCGTGTATGGCTATTCGATTTGGGAAATGGAAGTTTACGGCTCGGCTGTCGCAGGTGAAGATGAAGATGCTGATGGCATAGACGACAGCATCGATTTGTGCCCAGGCACACCGTCGGGCAACACGGTAAACACGAATGGCTGTATAGACTCGGATCTGGATGGCGTTGAAGACAGCCTCGATCTATGCCCTGGCACCCCGCTGTTTACACCAGTCGATGTCAACGGTTGCACGCTGATTATCAGTGTCAACGAAGTGTCGTCCACAAACAATATATTGTCAGGCGGCGCGGATGCCAGCCAGCCGTTTTTCACACTGTATGTGTTTGACAATGACCTGGGAGCGCCGGGCAGCAGTACCTGCACTGGTGGTTGTGCAACCAGCTGGCCACCGTTACTGGTCAGTGATGGTGCTGCGTCCGGGGTCTCTGACCTCGGTACCATTGCCCGCAACGACGGCACCGAGCAAGCAACCTATAATGGCCGGCCGCTGTACTACTTCATCGGTGATAACGCGCCTGGTGACACGAACGGTGACGGTGCCGGTGGTGTGTGGCACACAGTTCCCTATGTCCAGGTGATTGAGCCGCTGTATAACAA
>JBATIF010000198.1:0-20430 GCA_049667605.1 Gammaproteobacteria bacterium | reverse complement strand
AGTACCTCGCAGCGCGCACGCATCAAGACAACAACCACGTAAAACAGCTTGAAGGCCACGGCCATCAGCAGTAACGGGATCAGCATCCTGATATCAATGGACGGTGCATCGAACTTGCTGACCGTCGGCCCCTGGTGCAGGGTGTTCCACCACTGCACCGAGAAATGAATGATCGGGATATTGACTACACCGACGATGGCGAGGATCGCCGTGGCGCGCGCCGCGGTACGCTTGTCATCGATGGCATTGTAGAGGGCGATCACACCGAGGTAGAGAAACAGCAGGATCAGCTCCGAGGTCAGGCGTGCATCCCACACCCACCAGGTCCCCCACATCGGCTTGCCCCAGATCGAGCCGGTGACCAGGGCAAGAAAGGTAAACGAGGCACCGATGTGGGCGCTGCTGATGGCAAAGATCTCGGCGAGCTTCATATGCCAGATCAGGGCAATGGCCCCGCACACCGCCATCACGACATAGATGAACATCGACATCCAGGCAGCTGGCACATGGATGAACATGATGCGGTAGCTCTCACCTTGCTGGTAGTCAGCCGGTGCGACCACCAGGCCCTGGTAGAGACCGGCCAGCATTAGAATGGCACAGGGCACCGCCAGCCAGGGAATCATGTTCCCGGCATAGCGGTAGAAATAACGGGGAGACCCCATTTCGTGATAAAAACGAATTATCCTGTTCATAATCAACTTAAACTCACGCGCAGGGCCGCAGCTGTTGCAAGCGGTGACAGGCTCAGGGCCAGCACCAGCAAGCCGCTGAGCATCGACAGATGGGCCGTAATCGGTAGCCCGGCAGCGGCTGTTTCCACCGCATTGGCCGCGAATATCAGCACCGGAATGTATAATGGTAACACCAGCAGCGACAAAATCATCCCGCCGCGGCGCAGGCCGACCGTCAACGCCACCCCGATGGCACCGATCAGGCTGAGCACCGGCGTGCCCAGCGCCAGGGTCAGCAGCAGCACCTTGACAGACTCGCCCGGCAAGTCCAGAAACACCCCCAGCAGCGGGGTAATTATCAGCAACGGCAGCCCGGTAACCAGCCAGTGTGCCAGCACCTTGGCCATTACCAGGATCGACACCGGGTGGGCACAGAGCAGGAACTGCTCGAGCGAACCGTCTTCGAAATCCGAGCGGAACACACTCTCCAGCGACAACAGCGACGCCAGCAGCGCCGCTACCCAGATAACGCCCGGGCCGACCACCTTGAGCAACTCCGGGTTGCTGCCAATGCCGAGCGGAAACAGCGCCGTGACCAGTACGAAGAACAACAACGGGTTCATCAGCTCCGAACGCTGGCGGAACGCAAGCAGCAGGTCGCGCCGCAATAGCAGCAGGAAGGCCGCGCCGGTCGATGCCGTATTCATGCGGACAGGTTTATCCTCTGCACCTGCGCACTGTCGAGATTGACGGTGTGATGGGAAGTCATCGCCAGCATGCCGCCCCGGGAAATGTGCTCGCTGAACAACTTCTCCACCAGTTCGATGCCGAACACATCGAGCGAGGTGAAGGGCTCGTCGAGTATCCACAACTGCGCGCGGGTGACCAGCAGTCGTGCCAGCGCCAGACGGCGCTGCTGACCGGCCGACAGGTTGCGTGTCGGTATGTCTTCGAAGCCGAGCAGGTCAACGCGGTGCAGTGCATCCTCGGGACCGGTATCGGGATTGGGGCTGCCAAGGCCGCGTGCCATGGCCAGGTTTTCCAGGGGTGTCAGGTCCAGCTTGAGTCCGTCGCGATGACCGACGTAGGCGATATGCTCGTGGTAGATCGGTCCGAGACTGAAAATGTCCTCACCGCACCAGTTCAGGGTGCCGGTCTCCGGCAGACGGATGCCGCAGAGGATGCGCAACAGCGATGTCTTGCCGCTGCCGTTGCGTCCCTCGAGCAGCAGGGTCTGCCCGGACCCGAGCACGAAATCCAGCCCGCTGAACAGCACCCGGTCATCGCGGATGCATTCGAGCCCCTGGCCTTCGAGCAGCATGGCATTATCAGTAGTTGTTTTATCCATGAATGTGCAGTTACATGATTAAACGTTTATTAGCAAACGTTCCCACGGCGGACTATGTAGTCGATGAGTGAAAATCAGAGGCTATCAGGGTTAAATCACCCGCGAGAATTGCCGGGTTCCTTGCGTGTTGCGCAGGTAGCGATCAAATACCATGCAGATGTTGCGCACCAGCAGCCGCCCGGCAGGAAGAACGGTGACCTGGCTGTCGTCATGAAGCAGCAAGCCGTCGTCCTGCATCTTCTGGAGCTCAACCTGCTCGACATCGAAATACTGTGAAAACTTGATAGCGTGGTCGGTTTCCAGTGCAGGGATGTCCAGCGTGAAGTGACACATCAGCTGGGTGATGACCTCGCGGCGCAGCAGGTCATCGGCATCCAGTTCGACACCGCGAAACACCGGCAACCCGGCGTTATCGATACGGCTGTAATAGCCTTCCAGGTCTTTGACATTCTGGCTGTAACTCTGCCCCACCTTACTGATGGAGGTCGATCCCATAGCCACCAGGTCACAATCGGCATGGGTGGAGTAACCCTGGAAATTCCGGTACAGGGTGCGACTGTGCTGGGCCAGTGCCAGTTCGTCATCGGGGCGCGCGAAATGGTCCATACCGATGTAGACATACCCCGCATCACCCAGCTGCTCGATGGTCTGCTGCAGGATTCCCAGCTTCACGGCCGGGGCCGGCATATCGGCCTCGTTCATTTGCCGCTGGGTCTTGAACATGGCGGGCAGGTGGGCGTAATTGAAGACTGACAGGCGATCGGGCGCTGCGGCAATCACCTTGTCGAGGGTGCGGGCGAAACTTGCAACGCTCTGGTGTGGCAGGCCGTAGATCAGGTCCATGCTGACCGACTTGAAGCCCTGTTGCCGGGCCGCTTCCAGCACCGCCACGGTTTCTTCCTCGCTCTGGTTGCGGTTAACTGCCTGCTGCACCGCCGGATCGAAGTCCTGCACCCCCATGCTCAGGCGGTTGAAGCCGATTTCCCGCAACAGCCTGATGGTGTCCGCGTCCGCCTCGCGTGGATCGACCTCGATGGAGTATTCCCCCTGGTCATCATCACGCAGATTGAAGTGCTCGCCGGTAACCCGCATCAGTTCACGCATCTGGGCATGATTAATGAAGGTTGGCGTGCCGCCGCCCCAGTGCAGTTGCTCGACCTTCCTCTCCTTGTCGAACAATTCACCCTGCATGGCAATCTCCCGGTGGAGATGTTCCAGGTAGGGAATCGCACGTGCACGGTTTTTGGTAATGATCTTGTTGCAGGCACAGTAGTAACAAACAGTGGCACAGAACGGCAGGTGGAAATACAGCGATAGCGGCTGGCCGGGCGGATGTTGATTGCTGTACTGCGCCCACTTGCGATACTGCTTCTCGCCAAAACCATCGTGAAACTGCACGGCAGTGGGATAGGAGGTATAGCGCGGCCCCGCCTTGTCATAGCGGCGGATCAGCTCAGCATTGAAGGTCAGGGACAGATCCATTGGCCGGTGTCTTTATTAATTATCCCGCAGGAACAAGAGAATAACCGGGCTATTGTAGCATGAGCGCTCATGCGGTCTATTTCGGGTATTCAGTGACCTGCCCGTCGCTCGACAACACGGAGTCCACGCACAACATGAAACCAGCCCCGACGGGACGCTAGTCTTTAGTGGACGATGCCTTGTTTGTTGCGTCGCCTTCATTCGCGGCGGCTGCCTGCTTGCGTTCGGGCGGCAGAAAATGTCTGCGCATCCGCCGGCGCCCCAGCTGCTCCGAGACCAGGCCGAACAATAGCCCCACCAGCAACCCGCCGAGCAGCGACAACACAAGGTAATGGGCATCCCAGATAAACACATAGGCCATGTCCAGGTGGCCGGCCTTGAGCATATCGAATGATTGCTGGAAGTTAGCGAGCATGCTGTCACTGGCTTTCGGCAGGCCGAGCTGCCCGGCGGGCGGCTTGTCAATCAGGAAGCGTAGCGTCCAGCCGGCAAGAAAAACAAAAAAGGCACTTCGTAACATGGGAATTGTTTTACTGCGGTAATTGAATATTCGGTAACAATCCTGCCTGATCGGGCAAGTGTTAGCTGCACCCGTGGCAGGCTGCTGGATATGGCCCGGCATGTCAATAGCTGGCGGCTCTGCCAGCCCGGCATGTCCTGCACGACCTGCATTGCCTCAGGTGCAGCTGTTTTAAATAACAGATAAATCGCCGGCAGTGCCATTTCACGGATATAGCCGTTGGCGTGATATCCGCAATCATCGACAACATACCGGTCATGTTCGCGGTATTGAGCATGAACCCGGATATGGAACCGGGACAATGGTTACCGGTCACCCTGACCGCGGGCGTCGGCGGCAGCCTGTTGTCGATTGGGTCTGCAGCCGGCGTGGCCCTGATGGGACAGTCGCGGGAGATGTATACCTTCTTCGGGCACCTCAAGTGGACGCCTGTGATCGCGCCAGGCTATGCCGCCAGTATCGCGGTGCACATGTGGATCAATGCGGATACCTTCGCCATACCTGTTAGCTGACGCTGCCCGGCGGCTGTTCAGGCCGCCGCCAGACACTGCCCCGGTCACATGCCCTGTCGAGCGCATCCAGCCGCGCCTGGTGCGCCTCATCCTCCTCCGCTGTCGCCCTGATCACCCTGAGTGGCGGGCGGGCGGAGTCAAGGCGGCGCAGACTCGAACGCCGTTCACCATGCCTGTCGAGGTGACTGTCAAGTGACAGGCTCACCTGCCCGCCCGTCATGATCAGGTAGACATCGGCAAGTATTTCCGCGTCAAGCAGGGCGCCATGCAACTCACGCCGCGAATTGTCTATTTCATAACGGCGGCACAGGGCATCGAGATTATTACGCTGCCCCGGGTGCATTCGCCGGGCCAGCGTCAGCGTATCCAGCACCATGCAGTAATCCGTAACAACACCAGCTGATTCTTCCAGCAGGGAAAATTCGTGGTTGATAAAGCCGACATCGAACGGGGCGTTATGAATAACCAGTTCCGAATCACGAATAAACTCGAGGAACTCGTCTGCCACATCTGCAAAGCGTGGCTTGTCGGCAAGCGACTCGTTGGTAATGCCGTGCACCTCGACTGCACCGGCGTCAATTGTCCGGTCGGGATTTATGTATTGATGATAGGTGTTGCCCGTCAGTTGCCGGTCGACCAGTTCGACACAGCCAATTTCAATAATGCGATGGCCGTCAGACGGCTCAAGCCCGGTGGTTTCCGTATCAAGTACGATCTGGCGCATACGCAATTCAGCCTGGTTGTTTCATGGAAGCATCAATACTCTACAAAAGCTCGTCAATCGCCCGGTTTGCCAACTCGTCTGCGAGTTCGTTTTCCGCGTGCCCACTGTGACCCTTGACCCACATCCACTGCACATCATGGGCGGCGGCGGCCTTTTCCAGCCGCATCCACAGGTCGACATTCTTTACCGGCTTCCTTGCCGCTGTTTTCCAGCCGCGTTTTTTCCAGTTCGGCATCCACTCCTGGATACCCTGCATGACATATTTTGAATCTGTCGTCAGTCGGACCTTGCAGCGGCGTTTCAGACTTTCCAGCGCCTTGATGGCCGCCATCAGCTCCATGCGGTTATTGGTCGTCAACTCCTCCGCGCCAAACAGTGTTTTTTCCGTGCCATTGTGGCGCATGATAGCCCCCCAGCCACCCGGCCCGGGGTTGCCGCGGCAGGCGCCATCGGTAAATATTTCAGTAATGACGGGTACGTCTGACATGCCGGACATTCCCCTGGCTGGAACTCGGAATACCGACCGGGAACAAGCGGCTGCGCCGCGATCGCAGCGGTTTTACCGGTGTAATAATGGTGGTGCGCTTACGCGCCACCAGGATATAGGCCGCCGACAGCAATTGCCTGCCGTGACCACTTCCGGTTTCCAGCAAGCGCAGCTTTTCAAGCAGACGCATATTCTGCACAGGCGGGCGCTGGAACAGGAAATGACTTTCGAGCGTATCGAAGCCCAGTAAACCGAGCCAGTCCTTGATACGGCTAAGTCCGAAAAAATTACAATCCCAGGGCATGCTGCCATGCCCGGGCGTAAACATACGCCGCAGCCCCCATGGGCCATAGGGATTGAATCCAAGGATGACCAGGTGACCGTCCGGTATCAGGCTGCGGTCGGCTTCGCGCAGCACCTGGTGCGGATCACGGCTGAGTTCCAGCGTGTGCGGCAGAATAATGGCGTCGACGGAATCCGTCATGATCGGCCAGTCATCGGTGTGTCCGGCCAGTCCGGCGGCCGGCTGTGTTGCGGGCGCAACACTTTGAATGAAATGATGCGGTATGCGGCTGTCTTTCAACGGGCAATCTTCCCAGGGTGGGTCAATCACCATGAGGTGGTAACCGAACAGGTTGGAGAGCTGGGCCGCCAGGGCATTCTGCTCGGTTTCGGCCAGCAGCCTACCCAGCGGGTGCTGGTACCAGTCACGTAGTGCAGTAACACGTGAAGCTATTGATATTTCAGTATTCATCCGCCCGAAAGCATACCGCATGCATCCCGCCAGCCCAAGAAAATATCACGCCTGCGCGCTGTCTATGGGACAGGCCTGGCGTAGGTTAGCAGCCTGTAGAGCCGCATGTGGCTATTGACCCGCCACCACCCGCCTGTCAGCATAGTAAATAAACCTCATCTGGCGTCAACTGGCTAAAACCGAAAGGCGCGACACAGGCATATATGAAAACAACACCCGCACGCTCAATGGCCATGGGGATACTACTGTTCACAGGATTTGCAGCAGTGGACCCCTACCCGCCTGCCGCACGGGATTACCAACCGTACAAAAGCAAGCAGCCGGTGCAGACCGAAAAACGGGAGGCGAAGCCTGGGGCATTACTTGCGCAGATCGATGAACAGGTACAGGACACAAACGCCGGGCTGACCCAGATCGATGAACAGGTTCAGGACATTGACGCCATGCTGGCACAGATCGACGAGCAGGAAACCATTGTCGAAGACTTGCCCGCACCGATCTACGAGCAGTACACCGATGTTGAAGACTTGCTGGCAGAGCTTGACGAACAGCAACATCCGGCTGCCGGCATTACCGAGTGGACAGGCACAGATGAAGAAGAATTCTGGCAGCAGTTACGCAATGATTTCCGCCAGTCTCAAATCCGCCATAAAAAGATCAGCAAGCAGGTAGCCCGGTATGCGAAAAATCCTTACCCCATTAAGGCAACCCTGGAGCGCGGTGAACCCTATCTTGCCTATATCCGTTACGAAGTCGAAAAACGCGGCTTTCCGGCTGAGGTGGTGCTGCTGCCGTTTGTCGAGAGTGGCTATGACCCGTTCGCCTATTCACATGGCCGCGCCGCCGGATTGTGGCAGTTCATCCCCAGCACAGCCCGCTATTTCGGCCTGAAACAGGACTGGTGGTACGACGAACGCCGCGATATCGTTGCATCCACCAATGCGGCACTCGACTACCTCGATAAATTACAGAAACAATTCGATGGGGACTGGTTACTGACCCTGGCCGCCTACAACGCCGGTGGCTGGAAAGTACGTAAAGCCATACAACGCAATCGCAAGGCCGGCAAAC
Source organism: Gammaproteobacteria bacterium (assembly GCA_049667605.1). Classification (GTDB taxonomy): domain Bacteria; phylum Pseudomonadota; class Gammaproteobacteria; order UBA9214; family UBA9214; genus UBA9214. The sequence continues at coordinate 12,858 of JBATIF010000198.1, read as the reverse complement.
CGACAGACTTCTGGCATCTGAAATTACCCGATGAGACAGCCGCCTATGTGCCGAAACTGCTCGCCATCTGTCGCATCATCGACAATCCGGAAAAATATGGTGTTGAATTGCCCGATATCGACAACACACCCGGTTTTGCCATCATCGAGACCGGCGACCAGCTGGATATCGCAATTGCCGCTGAACTGGCAGAAATGAAAAGCGCAGACTTGCAGCTGATAAATCCCGGATTCAACCGCTGGGCGACACACCCGGACGGCCCGCATCGGCTGGCAATACCCATCGACAAGGCGGATACGTTCACCAGGAACCTCGCAAAGCTGCAAGCTTCCGATCGCATCAAGTGGCTCAGGCACAAGACCGAAGCGGGTGAAACGCTTAGCCACCTCGCACTGCGTTACCGGACAACTGTCAAGGTACTACAGCAGTCCAACCACATGGATAGCACCCGTATCCGGACCGGCAGTTTTTTACTGGTGCCGGTTGCAGCAAGAAATGCATCTGCTTATGCGACGCCGGGCAAAGACCAGCAGCACAGCGCTACAAATGGCCACAAGATAACCCATGAGGTGAAGGCCGGTGACAACCTGTCGGAGATTGCCCAGCGTTACCAGTCGCGGGTGGCACTATTAAAAAAATGGAATCAACTGGGCAGCAGCTCGCTTATCAAGCCGGGGCAACAACTGGTGATCTGGAAAAACAGCAATGTCGCAGCACTCGGAAAACACATTCGCACGGTCTACTACACTGTGCGCAGCGGCGACACCTTGTCGGGTATTTCAAGAAAATACAATGTCAGCATCAAGGACCTGCAGGACTGGAACAGCCTGCACGGTGACAGATACCTGCAACCCGGTCAGAACCTGACGGTCCATGTCGACGTCACCCGGCTGTCAATAAACTAGCCCGGCCGGATCGCTATACCGTTGTGAATCCAGTATCGTATTCATGAAGTTACAGATCCTTCATCAGAAACTGCATTAGCGGCCCGACCGACCCGGAAGAGCTTCTGCAGCCCTACCCGGGGGAGCCCTTCTCTGGCGCGACAGGGGGTCACGCAGCGGCATCGCGCTTGAGAAGCCTTCTATACACCCAACACGTAAAATATCAGCCTGAACGTCTTCAGAGCACGGGTCGCATGTGCGGAAACAGCAACACGTCGCGGATCGAGGCTGAATCGGTAAACAGCATAACCAGGCGGTCGATACCAATCCCCTCGCCGGCGGTTGGCGGCATGCCATGCTCGAGCGCACGGATATAGTCCGCATCATAATGCATCGCCTCCAGGTCACCGGCATCCTTGTCCTTCACCTGTTGACGGAAACGTTCCGCCTGGTCTTCAGCATCGTTCAGCTCGGAAAAGCCATTGGCTATTTCGCGACCACCGACAAAGAACTCAAAGCGGTCAGTGACAAACGGGTCTGCGTCATTGCGGCGCGCCAGCGGTGACACCTCGGTCGGGTAAGCGGTAATGAAAGTCGGGTCGTCAAGACGGTCCTCCACGGTCTTCTCGAATATCTCGATCTGCACCTTGCCAAGGCCGTAACTGTCTTTCAACGCAATGCCCAGCCTCGCGGCAACCGCCCTTGCCTTCTCCAGTTCGGCAATATCTTCGGCTGCAAGATCGGGATTGAAATGCAGGATTGAATCATGCACGCTCATGCGCCTGAACGGTTTGCCAAAATCATACGCCGTGCCCTGGTACTCGATCACGACATTACCGTGAAGCTGTTCTGCCATCGAGCGCAACAAGTCCTCCGTCAGGTCCATAAGGTCGCGGTAGTCCGCGTAGGCCTGGTAGAATTCAAGCATGGTGAACTCGGGATTGTGCCGGGTTGAGAGCCCTTCGTTGCGAAAATTCCGGTTGATCTCGTAGACCCTTTCAAAACCGCCGACGATGAGGCGCTTCAGGTAAAGTTCAGGCGCGATACGCAGGAACAGGTCCATATCCAGTGCATTGTGATAGGTCGCAAATGGCCGCGCCACCGCCCCGCCGGGTATGGCCTGCATCATCGGGGTTTCAACCTCCATGAAATCACGATCATCCAGGTACTCTCGAATGTACTGGATCATCCGGCTGCGCATGCGAAAGGTCTTGCGTGAATCCTCGTTCATAATGAGGTCGACGTAACGCTGCCGGTAACGGGTTTCAAGGTCCGACAGGCCGTGAAATTTCTCCGGTAGCGGCCGCAATGACTTCGTCAGCATGCGAATGGAATCCAGACGCACGGAGAGCTCGCCAGTCTTCGTCTTGAACAACACGCCTTCCGCACCGATGATGTCGCCAATGTCCCAGCCCTTGAATGCCTGGTAGATACCCTCCGCCAGCGAGTCACGCTGCAGGAACAGCTGAATCCTGCCGGACATATCCTGCAACTGTGCAAAACTGGCCTTGCCCATGACCCGCTTGGCCATCAGCCTTCCGGCCACCTTCACCCGAATCGGCTGCGCCTCGAGCGTGTCGTTTTCCTTTTCACCATATTCCGCATGCAACTCGGCCGCGATAACATTACGGCGAAAATCGTTCGGAAAGGTATTGCCGGTCTCGCGCAGTGCATCGAGCTTGGCACGGCGTTGGGCGATGAGTGAATTTTCGTCTTGGTCTGTCATCCATACTGTCCTGTTATCCATCTCTACTACAAGGAGAGAGCGACCTTTTATTTCCTTCCCCTGTAGGAGCGCCTTGCAGGCGCGATAGGGATTCATGCAAGATCATCGCGCCTGCAAGGCACTCCTACGGGAAATAGCCTTTACAACCCACTCTTCAAACTCGCCTCGATAAACTCGTCCAACTCACCGTCCAGCACGGCCTGGGTATTGCCGGTTTCAACCCCGGTACGCAGGTCCTTGATGCGCGACTGGTCCAGCACATAGGAGCGAATCTGGCTGCCCCAGCCGATATCCGACTTGGTATCTTCCAGTGCCTGCTGGTCGGCGCCGCGCTTCATCATTTCAAGCTCGTAGAGTTTCGACTTGAGCTGTTTCATGGCCGTGGCCTTGTTCTTGTGCTGGGAACGGTCATTCTGGCACTGCACTACCGTGCCGCTTGGCTCATGCGTGATGCGCACGGCAGACTCGGTACGGTTGACATGCTGGCCACCGGCCCCGCTGGCCCGGTAGACGTCAATACGCAGGTCTGCCGGGTTTATCTCGATATCGATGTCGTCTTCAATTTCCGGGGACACGAATACCGCTGCAAACGAGGTATGCCTGCGGTTGCCGGAATCAAACGGTGACTTGCGCACCAGCCGGTGTACGCCGGTTTCGGTTCGCATCCAGCCAAAGGCATAGGAACCTTCAATCCTGATGGTGGCACTCTTGATTCCGGCCACCTCGCCGGGCGAGACCTCGATCAGCTCGGCCTTGAAGGCGTGACGTTCACTCCAGCGCAGATACATGCGCAGCAGCATTTCCGCCCAGTCCTGCGCTTCGGTACCGCCGGACCCCGACTGGATATCGACGAAGGCGTTGGCCTCATCCATTTCACCTGAGAACATGCGCCGGAATTCGAGAGTGGCGATTTCCTGTTCCAGACCGTCGAGATCACTGTAAACCGCATCCAGCGTTTCCTGGTCCGATTCGTCGGCAGCCATCTCGAGTAATTCCGAGGCATCTGCAAGCGTCTGGGCCATGTTATTCAGCACCAGCACAACCTCTTCAAGACGCACCCGCTCCCGTCCCAGTTCCTGGGCGCGTTCCGGGTTGTTCCAGACATCGGGCTGTTCCAGTTCGCGGACGACCTCGGTCAGCCGTTCATTCCTGGCATCAAGGTCAAAGATACCCCCTGAGGGCCGCGGAACGCCCGTCAAGGTCCTTGATCCTGCTACGGATGGTGGTCAGGTCGGTCATGGCAATAGCGCAAAAATCACTGCAAATCAAAGCGCGCAATGATACTCCTGTTAAGCAGGCGCTACCACCCGCGGTAAGCCGATGTACTCGATGATCAACTGCGCAGTCACCCGCCCCCGGTATTCATTCACATCCAGGCGGTAGGCCATGTGCAACTGCCGGCAGGGCTCGGGGAGCTCCGCTGTATTGAAAGCTATCGCATCAATCTCGTTATCGCCCCCCAGCGGCCTGAGCATCATTTTCATATGCCGCTGGCCGACTACGCGGTGACTGAGGACATCGAAGTTCCCTTCAAACACGGGCTCGGGAAAACCCTGGCCCCAGGGGCTGGCATCGCGCAACAGTTGTGCCGTGTCCAGTGACAGTTCACGGTCGCTGAGTTCGCCATCGGAATAGACCACACCGGCAAGGTCTTCCTGTGTCAGATGGCGTGAAATCTCTTCATCAAAGGCCCGTGCAAAAACCGCGTAGTTGTCTTCGGCCAGGCTGAGGCCGGCCGCCATGGCATGACCGCCAAAGCGCGGGATCAACCCGGGGTGCCGTGTTGCCACTGCATCGAGCGCATCGCGGATATGCAGGCCGCTGACCGAGCGCGCCGAGCCTTTCAACATACCTTCACCGTTGCGCGCAAAGGCAATCACGGGGCGGTGAAAGCGCTCCTTGATGCGTGCCGCAAGGATGCCGATCACGCCCTGGTGCCAGTCGGGTTGAAACAGGCACAGGCCGACCGGCAGGTTTTCCGCATCCAGCTTCATGGTCTTGATCGCGGCAAGCGCCTGCGCCTGCATATCGGTCTCGACCGAACGGCGGTCGCGGTTCAGTTCATCCAGTTGCATGGCCAGTTCACGCGCGCTGCTTTCATCATCTGCCAACAGGCATTCAATGCCCACGGACATATCATCCATGCGACCGGCCGCATTCAGACGCGGACCTGCTATGAAACCCAGGTCGGCTGCGACAATGCGGTCCAGCTTGCGTCCACCGGCTTCAAGCAGGGCGCGTATACCCCGGGCACAGTGCCCGGCCCGGATCCGCGCGATGCCCTGCGCCACCAGGATGCGGTTATTGAAATCCAGCGGCACAACGTCGGCGACCGTACCCAGTGCCACCAGGTCAAGTAACTGCGCAAGCTTCGGTTCTGCAATGCCCTGCTGTGCAAACCAGCCCTGCTCGCGCAGCCGGGCACGCAAAGCCAGCATGACATAAAAAGCAACACCGACTCCGGCCAGGTTCTTGCTCGGGAAGCTATCGCCTTTTACATTCGGATTGACAATCGCCGCCGCATCCGGCAATTGCTCGCCGGGCAAATGATGATCGGTAACCAGCACCTGTATACCGTGACGGTTTGCAGCCGCCACGCCGTCAACGCTGGAAATACCGTTATCTACAGTGATAATCAGGTCGGGCTTCAGTGCAGCGGCTACAGCGACGATCTCCGGCGTCAATCCATAGCCATACTCAAAGCGGTTTGGCACCAGGTAATGCACGTCACCGGCACCCATCAGGCGCAGCGCTCGCAGGCACAGCGCAACGCTGGTCGCTCCATCAGCGTCGAAATCACCGACCACTATAATCCGCTTACCCTCACTGATGGCGGTCTCGAGCAATGCCACGGCATCTGCCAGCCCACCCAGTGAGGTCAATGGCAGCAGCCGCTCGAGTGAATAATCAAGATCGGATGCCGACTGGATCGTGCGTGCCGCAAAGACGCGCCGCAAAACCGGGTTCAGATCTGCAGGCAGGCGGTCATCACCGACCAGCCGCTTGCGGCGGACGATGCGTCTAGCCATGTTGACAGGCCGCAGACAGCGGACGCACCCGTTTCCAGAAGTGTTTCTGCAGCCGGCGGGTCGTGCGGTAACTCTTCCCGCTGCACGGATCGATTTCCAGGCTGGCTACCCGACCCGCTTCAAGTGCTGCAAGCAACGGCGCAAACCAGTGTTGCTCCAGGCGCTTCAGTGCGTCCAGCCAGGCCTCAACATCGCTGTATTGCATAGCTGCATCGAGTTCATCGAGCACCACCAGTATCAGCGCCTCCTGCGCTGCTGCCAGCAGTTCATCCAGGCTTGCAGGCACATCCTGCCGCGGTGTCTGCGTGAAACGCGCCATGCCCATCGCCAGTGGATGGTCGGTGGCAACCTCCATGCGCTGACGACGCACCGTCTCCGGCAGCCGGCCTTCACCCCAGAACCAGAGGCTGTTGATCGCCGGCTCTTCGCGCGCCTCGCGGCGCTCATTCACCGGATGCTGATGAAACAGCATTTGCACCTCGTTCATCAGTGCATGCCATACGGTAGCATCCCTGCCGCGCGGCAGATTCGGATCAATTGTCTGCCCGGCAATTTCGCCGGGTGATACCGTTGTGACAAGCGGCGCTTTCGGCAGGTACAGGTACCAGCGCTGCGGGGATGGCGCCACCAGCAGCCAGCCCCTGTCGCTATAGAATTCATTGAAGGCGGTAACCAGCGCATCGGCCTCGTCCTGCGTGATAGAAAAGCTGCGGCTGTCAAACAGGCGCAGGGTGCTTTGATCCGCGCGCAGGTGGACCGGATCGGCACGCATGATGTAACGCGCATCCGGGTCCTCGATATCGATCAGCGATGTCAGTGCCGCAACCGGCAATGCAGCGCCGGCCCTGCACTGCAAGTCAAAATAACTGCCGAGACCGGCAGACAGGTTGCCAGAGGGATGCTGTCCGGGCTTGCTGCGCGACAGCAGGCGCTCCAGCGCGGGGCATCGTTCTGCAAGATTATCGAGAAAGGCGGCAGCGGCAGGACACAGGCCGGGAACCAGAAGCGCTATATGCTGGGCAGATTCAGACAATGAGGTGCAATCCCGTGGACCAGCCCGGTAGTGACCGGGCGTTAATCCATGTTATCCAGGATCGCAGCCTTGACGGCCTCGAGATTGGCATCCACGGTCATCATGGCATTCTCGCCACACTGCTTGATCGCGGTGTCCGGGTCTTTCAGGCCATGGCCGGTCAGGGTGCACACAACGGTACTGCCCTCGGGAATCCTGCCGCTGCTGATATCGCGCAATGCACCCGCAACCGATGCCGCCGAAGCCGGTTCGCAAAAAATACCTTCACGCGAGGTGAGCAGTTTCTGCGCGGCGAGAATCTCCTCGTCACTGCATTCATCAAACCAGCCGCCCGACTCCTTGTTGACCTTCCACGCCACCTCCCAGGACTGGGGATGACCTATGCGAATTGCAGTAGCAATGGTATCGGGATTATCGACCATCTTGCCGCGCATGAACGGCGCTGAACCGGAGGCCTGGTAACCCACCATCAGCGGGCGCCTGTCGGTAACTGCCCTGCCGGCAAACCTGCACTTGCAGTTGCAAAAGGCACACGCCTCGGTGACACAGGCGCTGTCCTGTGTTGCGTATTCGCTGTAGCCGATCCAGTGCGCGGTTATATTGCCGGCATTACCGACTGGCAGGCAATGAAAATCCGGTGCACGGCCGAGTTCATCGACAATTTCAAAGGCTGCAGTTTTCTGTCCCTGCAGGCGATAGGGATTGATTGAGTTCACTATCGTCACCGGCGCATGCTCGGCAACCTCCTTGACCAGGCGCATACCTTCATCGAAGTTGCCGCGTATCTGGATCACCACGGCGCCATGAATCATCGCCTGCGCAAGTTTTCCCAGGGCAATCTTGCCTTCCGGGATCAACACGAAGGCAGTAATGCCTGCACGCGCCGCATAGGCGGCCGCCGCGGCCGAGGTATTGCCGGTAGAGGCGCAGACTATCGCGCTGCTGCCCTCGGCGACGGCCTGTGTCACTGCCATGGTCATGCCGCGGTCCTTGAAGGAACCCGTCGGGTTCAGGCCTTCATACTTGATATACAGGTCGACATCCTTGCCGATTTCGCCGGGAATATTTTCAAGTTTGATTAGCGGCGTATTGCCCTCCCCAAGGCTGATGATGCGCGTGTCAGCAGTGACCGGCAGGCGGTCGCGGTAACGATCTATCAGACCTGTGTAACGTGTTGCTGTAGACATTCGGTTAATCCTGGAAAGTGATTTCAATATGTAGAATTTTTATTCAAAAAATACCTTACAAGCATGCCGCATATCACCCCCTCTCGGCCCGTGCTCCATGCTTCGCACTATCTCCTCCATCGCTGGAGCCGTCCCTCCGGGAGAGGGGGTTCTTCTTTGCTTTAACGTGTGATTCGTCGAGTCCTGTACTAACCCTGGCAGTTGCGAAGCCGTGCAGCGACACTCATCGACAAACTCTTCAATCGCAATTCAAATGTTCCAGGCGAATCCGCACGAGTTCACCATTAATAGTGTCCAGTGCCTCTATCTGGCTGATCGCCATATTCATCTGGCGCTCCTGGACGACATGCGTTAACAGGATAATCGATACGTCGGCAGCATCGCTGGGCGGTTCTTTCTGCAAAATGGCCTCGATACTGATACCTGCCTTGCCCAGTATACTCGTAACATCAGCGAGCACACCCGGCTTGTCGCTCGCCTGCATGCGCAGGTAATACGCGGTCTCGACATCGTCCATCGACAGGATCTTCACATCGGACAGGGCATGTGGCTGAAAGGCCAAGTGCGGCACGCGGTTTCCGGGATCTGCCGTCAGGGTGCGCACCACATCGATGATATCGGCAATCACCGCAGACGCCGTCGGCTCTGCCCCGGCACCGGCGCCGTAATAAAGCGTCGGGCCGACGGCATCGGCCTTGACGAGCACCGCATTCATCACCCCGTCGACGTTGGCAAGCAGGCGGCGTTCGGGAACCAGGGTAGGATGCACGCGCAGCTCGATGCCCTTGTCTGTCTGGCGGGTAAAGCCGAGATGCTTGATGCGATAGCCGAAGGCCTCGGCGTAACCGACATCATCGCGCGTAATCCGGCTGATGCCTTCTGTATAGACCTTGTCGAACTGCAGCGGCACACCGAAGGCAATCGAGGCAAGGATACACAGCTTGTGCGCCGCATCGATGCCTTCCACATCAAAGGTCGGATCGGCTTCCGCGTAACCGAGCTGCTGCGCCTCCAGAAGCACCTCTGCAAAATCCCTTCCCTTGTCACGCATCTCGGTGAGGATGAAGTTACCGGTGCCATTGATGATACCGGTTAGCCATTCAATCCGGTTGGCTGCCAGCCCCTCGCGAATCGCCTTGATGATCGGGATGCCACCGGCCACGGCCGCCTCGAAGGCCACCATCACGCCCTTCTCCTGCGCGGCTGCAAAGATCTCATTGCCATGGGTCGCGATCAGCGCCTTGTTGGCGGTCACCACATGCTTGCCGTTTGCTATAGCCCTGAGCACCAGTTCACGCGCCGGTTCATAACCGCCGATCAATTCAACAATGATATCGATATCCGGCTGCTCCACGAGGGAGAAGGCATCATCGCTGACAGGGATGGCCTCAATACCCGGCACACTTGCCGGGTCATATTCACGTGCCGCCGCGTGGCTGATCTCGATACCACGCCCGGCACGCCGGGTAATTTCTTCTGCATTGCGCTTCAACACGTTAAACGTGCCGCCGCCTACTGTGCCCAGGCCCAGCAGGCCAACCTTAACCGGATCCAATGATTTATCCTCCCGAGGAAACGTTTGTCTGGCCGAGGTCGCTGCGGAACATGTCACGGATGCAGCGAATCGCCTGACGGGTCCGATGAGGATTCTCGATCAGACCGAACCTGACGTAGTCATCGCCATAAGAGCCGAACCCGATCCCGGGCGACACGGCAACCTTGGCGTCACTCAATAGCTTCTTGGTAAATTCCAGCGAGCCCATGGCGTGATACGCATCAGGGATGCGCGCCCAGACGAACATCGTCGCTTTGGGTTTTTCGACGGGCCATCCGATCGAGTTGAGTCCATCGCAGAGGGCATCACGTCGTTCGCGGTACGTCTCCTTGATTTTTTGCACGCAATCCTGCGGCCCTTCAAGTGCGGTAATTGCCGCCACCTGTATTGGTGTGAACATACCATAGTCGAGATAGGACTTGATACGCGCCAGTGCCGCAACCAGTGTTTCGTTGCCACACATGAAGCCGACACGCCAGCCGGGCATGTTGTAACTCTTGGAAAGCGAGAAAAACTCGACCGCAACATCGATGGCACCTTCAACCTGCAAAATGGAAGGCGCCTTGTAGCCATCAAAGACAATATCTGCATATGCCAGGTCCTGTATCACCCAGATCTCGTGCTCCTTCGCAATCGCCACGACCTTTTCATAAAAGTCCAGTTCAACACAGTGCGTAGTCGGGTTGCCCGGAAAATTCAGCACCAGCATCTTCGGACGCGGCCATGAATCCTTGATTGCCTTTTCCAGCTCGACAAAGAAATCATCGACATCCGGGCTCAGCGGCACATGGCGGATATCCGCACCGGCAATCGCAAAACCATAGGGATGGATTGGATAGGCCGGGTTCGGCACCAGCACGGCATCGCCTGGCCCAACGGTTGCAAGCGCCAGGTGGGCCAGGCCTTCCTTGGAACCAATGGTAACGATGGCGTTGCGGTCCGGATCAAGATCCACATCATAACGGCGCTTGTACCAGTCACAGATGGCCTTGCGTAACCGCGGTATGCCGCGCGACAGTGAATAACGGTGGGTGTCGCCTCTTTGGGCCGTCTCGATCAGCTTGTCGACAATGTGCTTTGGTGTTGGCTGGTCGGGATTGCCCATGCCAAAATCGATGATGTCTTCCCCGCGCGCCCGCGCCGCGGCCTTCAACTCATTGACAATGTTGAAAACATACGGGGGAAGCCGCTGGATACGGGCGAATTCTTCAATCACGCTGCTGGCCGGTTATTTCGTTGTTTATGAATGCATTACAGTAGCATTCTCGGACTGCTTACGGTACTGAAAAGCGCCAATGGAAACAAGGGCTGCCGGCAGTGAATTTATCCATGCGCCAGCGGGGTCGATCCCTTTCCAAGAATCTCGCAACTGATCCCGAATCACACTGCCGGCAATGAAGATTGGCAAGACCTGTTAGGCAGCGGCCTTTTTCCTGACGACCAGGTCTACCTCGCAATTCAGAACATGCAGAAGAGCAACCAGCTGGCTCATGGACTTTCGGGTATTCGTGGTATCGAGAAGCCGGTACAACTGGGGGACAGATGTCTTCAAGCGTTTTGCTATCTGGCGCATGCTGAGTTCACTGCCTTCAAGTCCAATTTGAGCCTCGACAGTGAGTTTGTAAATAAGGAGTTCTGCGAGATACATCGGATCCTCGTTGTATTCCAGGAACTGGTCGATGTGGATTGAACCCTCCTTTCCAGATTGCAGAATATAGGTAATTGCCTCGTTTGCGAGTTCCTTGTCTACAAAGACCTGCTCAACATGATCACCCGGAACGGGACGAGGGTCGGCGTTTGCATAGGAATAAGCATAAACAGCCCCGGAGCGGGTTGTCACGGTAAACTCATTTTTCCGATTATTTGATGTAACACTGCGAATTTTCACAACACACCTTCATTATCCAGCTCCTGAATAAGCCGAATCAAACTGCGACTGGCCTTGCCTTGCATCGGTTGCCGGTTTTCCAGACCCCCACTTAACCACCAGCCTGGATTTCAGATACACCTGGACATGCCTGGGTGAATGATCACCTATCCACGTCAAAAATAGGTAGTTCCCTCTACGTATTTTACCCACAATAATTTACTTTATTATATGATACCACATGTGGTAACAGTTAAAAACTTTTATCGCTGCTTCATTTTTCTGGCAGCCTTTATTATTCTTACCATGGATGTCCAAACACATGTCTTTTGCGACACAATTCCGGATCGCCGAGATAATGCCAACTTTTTACTATCTTTGTTTGCTTATCCACAGTTAATGCTACTTTACATCCCGTTTGATCACTTTCATATAAATAGTCATCTACTGTTGGCCCATGAGAACGAACTTCAATTGGTTTTCCACCCCGAAATACAGTAATAGATTCGCCAACAGACTGATCAAGCATCGATCGAATATCCACAGATGAGACACACCCTGCCAGCACCAGGAAGGAGGTAATTAAAAGCTTTAAAGCAATCCCGTTCATCTATCCTCTCTCCACTTAACAAGAGATGGATACATATATGAAGGGGTAACTGATGCTGCTACAAGTGGTGATACCACAACTACATTAGTATAATTCAGGACCTCACCAAAACCGCGCTCTAATACTGACATCCCGGACTTAATATTCCCGACAGCATCATACCAATATCTGCTATTTAAATAATCATGTGGTCCTGCATAAGCTTCACTTAAATAATCCTGCCAGGAACCCGGGCCATAATCACCCAGGAACATGAATTTACCTTGCTGTCCCTGAATACCACCAAGTGGGCTTCTAATCTGATCCAGACCTAGCTGCGGGTCATATCGTGCTCCTGCCAACTTAAAGTTATCTCCCTTAAAGCCAACACTTTTCCCACTCATATTGCGTTGATCTAATTTTGACTGCGCCACCATAACTTGTCTCATTTTAATCGCCGAGTATGTCATTAGTGACAAAACCATACTGATCCTGAAACCATCTTTGAAGCGTCCACCATTAATTTCACTACTCACCCCGCCTGCCAGGCCATTTGATACCATCCTTTGTGCATTCCAGGTATTGCCATAGACACTACTGATCCCGCCGAACAATGCACCCGCGACTGCACCCTTTATCGCACCACTAAGGTTTCCACTTAATAATCCGCCTGCAACAAACCCACTGGCCGCTCCTCCGACAATTCCTGCAGAGGCATATGCTCCCGCTGTAGCTACTCCGGCCTGGGTAGACGTCTGAGCTGCCCACGCCCAGCTTGATGCCGCATTAAAAGTGAAGTACGCCGCAGCCACTGCAACAACAATCCTGACTACCTTGCTCTTGAATACCTTCTTAACCCTTTTCCATAGCTTGCTAAAAAATCCATATCCGCTCGGGTCTGTATATGAAAGCGGGTTATTGTGCACATAGCTGTAGCGGTTAAACGACTGGCTGTTCTCCGGGTATTGCACCTGCACATCAGGACTCA
>JBATIF010000197.1:0-6395 GCA_049667605.1 Gammaproteobacteria bacterium | reverse complement strand
GACCGCTGATACCATGATTACGCCAATCTGCCACTCATGGTATTGCTGTTTTCTGCCTTACAGCACTCGGAAATACCACAAAAAATACCATTGACGATGCAGATTATATTATCAATTGGATTGCTTTTATTGTTATTTTTCAATATGTTATAAATTCCGGTCACTCCCACTCGATTGTGGCGGGGGGCTTGCCGGAGATATCGTAGGCAACGCGGGAGATGTCGGGGACCTCGTTGATAATACGCCGCGACACCAGGTCGAGGAATTCATAGGGCAGGTGCGCCCAGCGGGCGGTCATGAAATCAATGGTTTCAACCGCGCGGATGGTAACCACCCAGGAATAGCGGCGGCCGTCACCGGTCACACCTACCGACCTGACCGGCAGGAATACCGTGAAGGCCTGGCTGACCGAATTATAGAGATCGTGGCGCTGCAACTCCTCGATGAATATGTGATCGGCGAGGCGCAGCGTGTCGGCATATTCCTTCTTCACCTCGCCAAGGATGCGCACACCCAGGCCCGGGCCCGGGAAGGGATGGCGGTAGACCATGTCGTAGGGCAGGCCAAGTTCCACGCCCAGCTTGCGCACCTCGTCCTTGAACAGCTCGCGCAGCGGCTCCAGCAGTTTCAGGTTCATCTGTTCAGGCAATCCACCGACATTGTGATGCGACTTGATCAGGTGCGCCTTGCCGGTCCTTGCCCCGGCCGATTCAATCACGTCCGGGTAGATCGTACCCTGTGCCAGCCACTGGGTATCATTCTTCAGCTTGCCCGCCTCTTCGTCGAAGATCTCGATGAACAGGTTGCCGATAATCTTGCGTTTCTTTTCCGGTTCACTCACGCCTGCCAGCGCCGCCAGGAAACGGTCCTCCGCATCAACGCGAATCACGCGCACGCCCATGTGTTCGGCAAACGTTGCCATCACCTGGTCGCCTTCCCGGTAGCGCAGCAGACCGTTGTCGACGAACACGCAGACCAGCTGATCGCCGATGGCCTTGTGCAGCAGTGCTGCCACCACCGATGAATCGACGCCGCCGGAAAGCCCCAGCAGTACCTTGCCGTCACCCACCTGCTCGCGGACATCGAGGATGTAGCGTTCGCTGATATGATCGGCGGTCCAGAGCGCATCGCAGCCGCACAGTTCGATCACGAAGCGCTGCAGGATGCGCTCACCCTGGTGGGTATGTGTCACCTCGGGGTGAAACTGCAGGCCATAATAGCCGCGCGCATCATCGGCCATCGCCGCGACCGGGGCGCTTTCCGTACTGGCAATCACCTTGAAGCCGTCCGGCAGCGCAGTGACGCGGTCGCCATGGCTCATCCAGACATCCAGCAGGCCGTAACCCTCGGGGCTGGTATGGTCCTCGATGTCGCTGAGCAGGCGCGAATGGCCGCGGGCACGCACCTGCGCATAGCCGTATTCATGATGATCCGCGTTCTCGACAGCGCCGCCAAGCTGTGCCGCCATCGTTTGCATGCCGTAACAAATGCCCAGTACCGGGATGTCCAGCTCGAAGACGATCCCTGGTGCCTGCGGCGAGTGCTCGCCGGTGACCGTCTCCGGACCGCCGGAGAGAATCACGCCCCTTGGCGCAAAATCCGCTATCTCCGCCGTTTCGATATCGTAGGGGAAAATCTCGCAATACACGCCGAGCTCGCGCACGCGGCGTGCGATCAGCTGGGTGTACTGGGAGCCGAAATCCAGGATCAGGATCCGGTGTGCGTGGATATCGTTAGTGGATGTCAAGGTCTGTCACTGCTCTCTAGTAAACGCCCACTCACACAGGGAGAAGGTATCCGTTAATCCCCTTTCCTCCGGGAAACGGTTGGGGAGAGGGGATCAATTCAAGAAACTGCCTGATCGATATCCCCTCATTCTGGCCTTCTCCCGAAGCACCCAAAAAGCGGGCATGAAGGAGAAGGGATGCTTTGTTTGCGTATGGTGGCAGTTAATCAAGCAATGCGATCGTCGCGCCGATTCGATCTCAGTCGACCCGGTAATTCGGTGCTTCCTTGGTAATCGAAACATCATGCACGTGGCTTTCTTTCATGCCGGCACCGGTTACGCGAATGAATTCCGGCTTGTTGCGCATCTCTTCGATACTGCCACAACCGGTGTAGCCCATGCTGGCACGCACACCGCCCATCAACTGGTGCAGGATTGTCAGCATCGTGCCCTTGTAGGGGACACGGCCTTCAATGCCTTCCGGTACCAGCTTGTCCGGTTCGCCGTCTTCCTGGAAATAACGGTCACTGGAGCCCTGTTTCATCGCTCCCAGTGAACCCATGCCGCGATATGCCTTGTACGAGCGGCCCTGGTACAACTCCACCTCGCCAGGTGCCTCTTCGGTACCGGCCAGCATGCTGCCGATCATGACGGAATAGGCGCCGGCCGCCAGCGCCTTGGCGATATCGCCCGAATAACGGATACCGCCATCGGCTATCAACGGGATACCGTCTTTTCTCAGCTCATCGGCAACATTCGCAACCGCTGTTATCTGCGGCACGCCAATACCCGAGATAATGCGTGTCGTACAGATCGAGCCCGGACCAATGCCGACCTTTACCCCGTCGGCGCCAGCCTCGACCAGCGCACGGGCGGCGGCGGCCGTTGCGATATTGCCGCCAATCACCTGTACGTCCGGAAAATGCTTTTTCACCCAGCGCACCCGGTCTAGCACCCCCTGCGAATGACCGTGCGCCGTATCGACCACGATGACATCGGCCCCGGCATTGACGACGGCCTCGATACGCTCCTCGGTGCTGCCCCCGGTACCTACCGCTGCACCGACGCGCAGGCGCCCCTGCTCATCCTTGCAGGCATTCGGGAAGTCGGTGGATTTCTGGATATCCTTGACCGCGATCATGCCGCGCAGCCTGAAGTCACCATTGATCACCAGCACCCGCTCGATACGATGTTTGTGCAGCAGGGCGATGACCTCTTCCTTGTCGGCGCCCTCCTTCACCGTTACCAGCCGCTCCTTCGGCGTCATAACGCTGGAGACCGGATTGTCCAGGTTGGTCTCGAAGCGCCGGTCGCGGCTGGTGACGATGCCGACCAGTTCATCGCCGTCCATGACCGGTACACCGGAGATGTTGTTGGCACTGGTGAGCGCAATGACCTCGCGGATGGTGGCATCGGGCGGCACGGTGATGGGGTCCTTGATGACACCACTCTCGAAGCGCTTGGTCTTGCGCACTTCGGCGGCCTGCTCCTCGGGCGTCAGGTTCTTGTGAATGATGCCGATGCCGCCCTCCTGGGCCAGGGTGATGGCCAGCCGCGATTCGGTCACGGTATCCATGGCGGCGGACAGCAGCGGGATTTTCAGCTCGATCTCGCGGGTCAACAGCGTACCAAGGCTGACATCACGCGGCAGAACGGTGGAATGTGCCGGTAATAGCAGGACGTCATCGAAGGTAAGGGCTTCCTGCGTGATTCGCATGGGCAGTCGGGTTCCGCTGGTTTGAGAATGGGCGCCAATTATAGGGACTGCAGCTACCGCGGTAAACTCCGCGGCGGCCTTTTTGACCGGTTTCCGTGTATCCTTGCCCGGCATGACGGATTCAACAGCGCAAACGGGCGGAAGTTCCCCGGAACGGGACATCTACAGCGTGTCACGCCTCAACCAGACGGCGCGTAAGTTACTCGAACAGGGACTCGCCCGGATCTGGCTGGAAGGCGAACTCTCCAATATTGCGCGGCCCACCTCCGGACATCTGTACTTCACCCTCAAGGATGACAAGGCACAGATACGCGGCGCCATGTTCCGCAACCGCAACCAGCTGCTGCGTTTCAGCATCGAGGAAGGCATGCAGGTGCTGGTGCGCGCAAAGGTCAGCCTGTATGAACCACGTGGTGATTACCAGCTGATTGCCGAGTACATGGAAGAGGCCGGTGATGGTGCCCTGCAGCGCGCCTTCGAAGCGCTTAAACTCAAACTTGAACAGGAAGGCCTGTTCGCCAGCGAAGATAAGCTGGCATTGCCGCTTATGCCGAAGCGCATCGGCGTCATCACCTCGCCCAGCGGTGCTGCAATCCGTGATGTCATAAGCGTGCTGGGACGTCGCTTTCCCGCTATCCCGGTGCTGATTTACCCGGTCGCGGTACAGGGCAAGGATGCCGGGCGGGACATTGCCGCCATGATCAGGATTGCTTCCCGGCGCAACGAGTGTGATGTGCTGATCCTGACGCGCGGCGGCGGTTCACTGGAAGACCTGTGGGCATTTAACGAAGAAACAGTTGCACGCGCCATTTACGACTGCCGCATCCCGCTGGTCAGTGCCGTAGGTCATGAAGTTGATTTCACCATCGCCGACTTCGTCGCAGACCGGCGTGCGCCGACACCATCCGCCGCCGCTGAACTGGTGAGTCCCGACCAGGATGAATGGCTCGCACAGCTCGGCAATTTGCAGCGCCGCATCGGCCGCTATATCCAGCAGGGCTTTAGCGAGCGACGCCAACGCATGGACTGGTTGCAGAAGCGTCTGCAACTGCGCCACCCCGGCCAGTTCCTGCGCCAGCAGGTGCAGCGGCTGGACGAATTCGAACAACGAATCCGGCTCTCAATACAATCTATTTTCAGTAACTTACAGTCATCTCTTGATGCGAAACATGCACGACTTGAACAGGCCACACCCGGCCACCGCATCAGCCGTATCGAGCTGCAGCGGCACGCACTGGCACAACGCCTGGGCGCTGCTATGAACACCCTGTTTCAGGCCCGTACACGCCAGCTGGCAAGCGCCTGCCGGACACTGGATGCCGTCAGTCCGCTGGCCACACTGGAGCGTGGCTATGCGATCGTCACCCGGCCGGCCGGCAAGCGGATTATCCGCAAGGCCGCGGACATCTCGATTGGTGAACAGATCGAGGCACACCTCAGTGACGGGCAGCTTGTCTGTACGGTTGATAAAACCCTGCAGCCTGCGAAGAACACCCGCGACTGATTGTTGTCTTATTCCATTAAGCCTTTCTGCCGGATTAATTACCCTGGAGGAAATTAACAACATGTTACGCCTGATCTTTCTGGCCGCACTTGGCCTGCAGTTATCCCTGGCACATGCCGCAACGTTCAGGGCAAATCCGGTCCCCGGCGGTGTGGCGGCGATTGTGCTGCCGGAAGACACGGATATAGCGACACTGCGCTACCGGGATCGACGCATCCTGACAATAAAACAGGACAATCAGATGCTTGCCCTGATCGGCCTGTCGCTTGCGACGAAACCCGGCACAGCCTATCTCACGGGAAATAATACTGCCGGACAATCGATGCGCATGCCTTTCCAGGTCGACGAGAAGTCCTACGAAGAACAGCACATCACCATCAAGGACAAGCGCAAGGTCAACCCGGAAAAGCGCGACATGGAACGCATCACACGCGAGAAGCAACAAATCAGTAAAGCCCTGCGCAACTGGTCGTCCCGTGATGCAATAGACCTCAACTTCCGCAAACCGGTCGAAGGACCGACCAGCAGTCCGTTCGGACTGCGGCGTTTTTTCAACCAGCAGCCGCGCAACCCGCACAGCGGCCTGGATATCGCCGCACCGGCCGGCACTCCGATCCGGGCGCCGGCCGCAGGTATCATCAGTGATAGCGGTGAATTCTTCTTCAACGGTAACACCGTATTTATCGACCACGGCCAGGGCCTGGTGACAATGTACTGCCATCTGAGTGAAATCGATGTAAAACCCGGCCAGCCTGTTGCCGCAGGCGAGATCATCGGCAAGGTCGGCATGACCGGCCGGGTAACCGGACCGCACCTGCACTGGGGTGTCAGTCTCAACAATGCTCGCGTCGACCCGCTGCTGTTCCTCGGCGACGAACCCCCTGAAACCGGCAACGCAGCCGCGCCAGACGGAAAATCACCATGAAACCACTGGATGGATACGAACTCACCGATCTGAAACGCGTCTATCGCACCCTGCACAGGCAATTGCAGGAAGATTTCGAACTGATGGACTCGGGGCTGTTGCTGGATCTGCAGACCCTGCTGCAGGCCAGGGCCACTGCCGAGGGCGTTGACGTCTCTATCCATGCACAATGGGCGGCCTGGCTGAATGACGGCAAACCGGTGAGTTGCACCTAACCGTCGTCTTTCTTGGGAGCGCCTTGCAGGCGCTGGTTTTATTTGGATGCGGGCTCTCGCTGGTCGCTCCCGGCATCCATGCCTCCCGCGACACTTGTACATCCATGTACATCGCGCACGGCGAGATACTTTTCTTTGCTTCGTTGATTTGTAGGCGCCTTGCAGGCGCTGGGTTTATTGGATGCGGGCTTTCGCGCCCGCGCGGCGAGGTACTTTCTCTTGCTTGCCCAAGAGAAAGTACCCAAAGAGAAGGGCCCCCGAAGCACTCACCGGGTTGAATCTACAAGGCCGCTACGCAGCCTTGCCCG
>JBATIF010000196.1:0-4844 GCA_049667605.1 Gammaproteobacteria bacterium | reverse complement strand
TGAACAACCGTTACGCCGCCACCGCCGAACTGGCTGCGCTGGCCTTCCTGTTTGCGCTGCTCATCGCTATCCCGCTGGGCGTGCTGGCCGCGGCGCGTCGTGGCAGCAACTGGGACCGCGGCGCCATGGGTTTTGCCATGCTCGGTGTTTCCATCCCGAATTTCTGGCTCGGTCCACTGTTGATCCTGCTGTTTTCCCTGTGGCTGGGGTGGTTCCCGGTGAGTGGCCGTGACGGGTTCGCCTCCGTGGTTTTACCGGCCCTGACGCTCGGTACCGGCCTGGCAGCCGTGCTGTCGCGCATGGTTCGCAGCAGCATGCTGGAAGTGCTGAATGAGGATTACATGCGTTCTGCCAGGGCCAGGGGACTGCCCCCCCGGCAGGTTATCCTGCGGCATGGCCTGCGCAATGCCCTGTTGCCCGTTATCACCCTGCTGGGCCTGCAGCTCGGTGCGCTGCTGGCAGGCGCCGTTATTACCGAAACCGTGTTCAGCTGGCCCGGGGTAGGGCTGCTGACCATCGAAGCCATCCAGAGCCGTGACTACCCCGTGCTGCAGGCCTGTGTGCTGCTCATCAGCACGATCTACGTGCTGGTCAACCTGCTGACCGATATTGTCTATGCCTGGGTCGATCCGCGCATCCGCCTTGGTGGCGTGGCGTGATGCGCGCCTGGATCCCGCTGGCTGTACTCGCCTCGTGGGCGCTGCTGTCGGTGGGCGGGCAGTACCTGTCGTTAACGCCGAACCTGATCCAGCTGGAACGGATTCTCGAGACACCCGCCAGCGGCGCGCTGCTGGGTTTCGATGACCTCGGACGGCAGATAGACGACCGCCTGATCATCGGCGCGCGAACCTCTTTCCTGGTTGCCTTCTGGGTGGTTGGCCTGTCCGTGCTGCTGGGGACCCTGCTGGGTACTGCGAGCGCCTTTTACGGCGGCTGGTGGGATCGTGTCATGGTGCAGATAGTGGATGTCTTCCTGGCATTTCCGGGCATCCTGCTGGCGATCGCGCTGGCCGGACTGCTCGGTCCCGGAATCGACAACGTCGTGATCGCGCTGACCACGGTAGGCTGGGTCGGCTATGCGCGCCTGTCCCGGGTGCAGGTGCTGTCGCTCAGGCATCGCGAACATGTGCAGGCTGCCGAGGCGCTGGGCAGCGGCAAGTGGCATATCATGCGGCGGCACTTGTTGCCGCTGATGGCCGCACCGCTGATCGTGGAAGCCACGTTCGGGATTGCCGCCGTGGTGATTGCCGAGGCAGGCCTGTCATTTCTCGGGCTGGGGGTGCAGCCGCCGGGGGCCTCCTGGGGTGCCATGATCAGGGACGGTAGCCGCTACATGCTGGTTGCCCCGCATATGGTGCTGGCGCCGGGTGTGGCAATATTTGCGGTGGTGCTGTCGGTTAACCTGCTGGGTGACCGCTTGCGCGACAGACTCGATACACGAATGACGACCCGGAGGACGAATCCAGCATGACACTCGGTCCCCTGATGATCGATATCGAAGGTCCCGAGCTGACAGCCGAGGATCGTGAGCTGCTTAAACACCCGGCCGTTGGCGGCGTTATCCTGTTTACTCGCAACCATGAAGCAAGCCAGCAGCTGTGTGCATTAACCGCTGACATACACCGCCTGCGTGAGCCGCATTTACTGATCGCAGTCGACCAGGAAGGCGGGCGCGTGCAGCGCTTCAGGGAGGGTTTTACCCACCTGCCACCCTTGTCATGCCTTGGCAGGATCTACGACAAGGATGCACCTCGCGCCAGGCACCTTGCAAAGGTGACCGGTTGGCTGATGGCGTCTGAATTGCGGGCTGTCGGCGTTGACCTGAGCTTTGCACCAGTGCTGGACCTGGACGAGGGCGTCTCGTCAATAATCGGCAACCGTGCCTTGCACAAGCGTCCGGAGATTGTCGCCGAGCTGGCATATGCCTACCAGACGGGCATGCATGATGCAGGCATGGCGGCTACCGGCAAACACTTCCCGGGTCATGGTGCGGTGGCAGCCGACTCTCATGTCGCGCTACCGGTAGACGAGCGCAGCTTCGCGGACATCGAGCAATGGGATATCGTGCCGTTCAGGCGCATGATCGATTATGGGCTTGCCGCCATCATGATGGCACACGTGGTATACCCGCAGGTCGACAGCCAGCCGGCCGGTTTTTCAAGCATATGGATCCGGGACGTACTGCGCGGCCGGCTGAATTTCCAGGGGCTGGTTTTCAGTGATGATCTGAGCATGGAGGGGGCTGCCTGTGCCGGCAATCACTGTGCGCGTGCGCATGCGTCCCTGCAGGCGGGCTGTGATATGGTACTGGTCTGCAACGATCGCGGGCAGGCACAGCGAGTTGCCGAGGCACTGGCTGATTATCAAAACCCGGTTGCACACACCCGCATGGCAAGAATGCATGGACGTGCTGCAGTATCCCCGGATGAACTGCACGCCGACCCCCGCTGGGAGCAGGCCGTCGCGGCCGTGAAGGGTTACGAGGAAAGCCCCGAGCTGGACCTGGACCTGGAATAGCCGTGTTCGGGCCGTGTATTCCTGGACTAACTAATATTTAATAAAAACAGTTTATTGTGATGAATACTTTAGATAGATTCTGGAATTCACCGGGTGCTGGATAAGCTCTACAAGTCACTGCTTGGCTGGTCCGGGGACAACGCCTGGATTGCCGAGGTGTTTGTCGTTTTTGTCTATACCTTTACCCGTACCACGGTATGGACGCGGTATCATGAAACCAAGCAGGACGTACTGCTGAAGATCAGCGACATTGTTGCGGCTCACGGTGCCGGAATTGCCTACCCGACCTCAACCCTGCATATGCCTGAACTTGCACAGGTCAGCGTCAATGCCGCTCACCCGGGATGAAGTCAGGGCAATCAGCGAGAATGCCGTCTGCCTGCACGGGCCCGAGGCTGTGCATGCCGCGCTTGACCGCATGGCTGCGGAAATAACGGCTGAACTGGGGGATTCTTTTCCGGTCGTGCTGTGCGTGCTGACCGGCGGGATTATTCCGACGGGCCATATCATTACCCGCCTGGCGTTTCCGCTGGAGACCGATTACCTGCATGCGACCCGCTACCGGGGAGAAACCAGTGGTGAAGAGGTGCACTGGTTGAGCAAGCCTGGAACGCCGCTGCAGGGACGCACAGTGCTGGTAGTCGATGACATCCTCGATGAAGGCCATACCCTTGCACAGGTGCTTGAATTTTGCACGGATGCCGGGGCGATCCGCGTGTATACCGCGGTGCTGATCGAGAAGCTGCATGATCGACGCGTGCCCGGGGTAGCGGCGGACTTTATCGGCCTGCAGGTTGAAGACCGCTATGTCTTCGGCTTCGGCATGGACTACAAGAATTATCTGCGCAACCTGAATGGCATCTATGCGCTGGGCGATGCCGCCGCCTAGACGGTTATCTGCCTGGCAACCGCAACAGGAAAACCATGGCTGAACTTGCAATCATCGGTGGCACCGGTTTCACCCGCCTCGAGGGCCTCGAGATCGAGCGGCGCGAGGCCATGGATACACCCTACGGGGAGCCTTCCGGGGCGCTGTCCTTTGGCCGTCTGTTTGGCAGGGAGATCGTATTCCTGCCGCGGCATGGTTACGGACATACCATCCCGCCGCACCGGGTCAATTACCGGGCAAACCTGTGGTGCCTTAAAAACAAGGGCATCCGCAAGGTCATTTCCATCTGTGCCGTCGGTGCTATCCGTGAGGACATGGTCCCGGGCGCCCTGGTCATTCCCGACCAGATCATCGACTACAGCTGGTCGCGCCGGCACACCTTCTTTGACAAAGACCTGGAGAGCGTCACCCATATCGATTTCACCGAGCCCTATTGCGAGGAATTGCGCGCGGCATTGATCGCCGCGGCCGGCCATGCAGGTGTCGAGGTTATCGATTCAGGCACCTACGGGGCCACCCAGGGCCCGCGACTGGAGAGTGCCGCAGAGATTGACCGCATGGAACGCGATGGCTGCGACCTGGTTGGCATGACAGGCATGCCGGAGACGGCGCTGGCGCGCGAGCTGGGTCTTTGTTATGCCGCCTGCGCCGTGTCGGCCAATCGGGCGGCAGGGCGGGGTGATGAACCGATAACCATGGAGATGATTGAGGGGAATATTGCCAGCGGGATGGGGCAGGTCAGGGCGATCCTGGAGCAGCTGATCCGGCAAGAATACTAGCGTGTCAACTGGTCATCGGCCGGATTAGGCTGTTCTGTCTCCGCTTCATTTACGGACGGCGTCTCCACATCTTGTTGCAGTTCGGAAGAGACCGCCCTCTGGCTAATATAAGGCGTCACCCGCGCGATCAGCCCGAAACGGGGATGATCAAAATAGTGCAGGACGTTACTGTTGATGCGGCGGGTTTCAATGAGTTCAAAGGCCGGTTTGCTGTTCGGCGAATCCGAGAACATGACCTCTGTACCGTCTGCGGCGGACATAAGATGTAAATTTACATCCAGGTGCAGGAAGCGCTCGCGTATCAGCTTGATGATGCCTTCAATGCTGTCGCGCCTGTTTTCGGCAATGGAGTGTACCGGGTAGGCGACGGCATGTGCCTTGTCGAAGGCCAGCTGCCGCCAGGCCCTGTGAAACAGGACCCTGTATCTGCCGGAGCGCTCCAGTGAGCGGCTTATATCGTTTAACGTGTAGTAAGACGTTGCCAGTTCGGTGAAATTATCTTCATTGAAAGAACCTGAAGGGCGGATTGCATCCGGATCGGGGCTGCTCCAGTTTTCGCCATCATCACCTGAAGATTTGTTGGCGAAGACGATGACCTCGATATCGTAGACGGGGGGCATTGCCGCCCGGGTGACCTGGCTCCACGGCAGGCCCAGCAG
>JBATIF010000195.1:0-2449 GCA_049667605.1 Gammaproteobacteria bacterium | reverse complement strand
GATTGCTTGCTTAACTGTTAAAAACAGCGCCTCTTCAGCATACAGTTGATCGTTACCGGGCAACTGCAGGACTGGAAGAACATGATTCTAAGAGCTGATGATGCAAGTTTAATTTTTTGGTCTTTTTGCGGCCATACGTTGCTAACAACGTTATCCCTCCCGGCGCCGCCGAAAGTATTTTCAGCCAATCATCTATAATTATTCTGTAAATATCAAGTGAAAGACGTTAGGCTTCCAGCTTAACGCAACATAATCCGGGTTGCTCGCATGCGGCGGAAAAATAATCCGCAATGACAAACCCGGCAGGGAAAAGCCTATGTCAGACGATCCCCAAGATAGCGTCAACCGCCTGGAGCGGTCCGAGCACTACATCTACCTGGCTGCCGGTTACATTCTCGTTCTGGCTGACAGCGCCGATCGATAACATGGATAGCGGACGCAGGGCATTTCTACGTGGTTCATTAATGACACGTGCCGGCCGTGAGGAAGAAGTACAACGCCAGCAACCGCTGGGCCCGCCTCCACCCTGGCATCTGGGTGCAGCGCTGACCGAATATTGCCCGGGCTGTCCACATCCCTGTATCAGCGCCTGCGAGCCTGGCATCATTCGCCTGCATCCTGCAGACCATGCACAGGCCGGCATCCCTTACCTTGATTTCAGCCACAGCGGCTGCACCTTTTGCCAGGCGTGTGTCGACGCGTGTCCCATCGAAATCGAAGTGGTTGCGGATGTCCTGCCCGTGATCGGCATGGCACAACTTGACCGCAGTACCTGCATCGCCTGGGATGATGTAATCTGCATGGCCTGCAGCGAGCGCTGCGAGTATCACGCCATCACCACAGTCCATCAGCGCCGTGCACAGGTCGATGCAGCGATCTGCAACGGCTGCGGGATGTGTGTAGCCGCCTGCCCGGTGCACGCACTGGCTGTCATTTAAGTGGTGTTATGCGTCTGCTGATTGCGCACGGGTGCATGTGTCAAACATGCATTGTGCGTGAAATCTACCGGGAAATACGAGTCGCATGCAGCTTCACACTGGCGAACCTCCGCGCCTGATCGTGTAGACTTATTACCCGATCCGATCGCCGTCAATCGCGCTATACCGCTGGCGGCTTGCTTGCACCTCGTCGATATTTGTCCTATGCAATTAAACTGGCTCGACAATCAGGCTGTTGTTCTCTCCACCGGGTTTCCCTCGAAGATGGTCTTGCTGGATTGCGAGACAACCGGTGGAAATGCCACCCGTCACCGGATTATTGAAATCGGCCTGTTGCTTGTCGAGGACGGCGAACTGATTGAAACCTGGCAGAGCTTCGTTGATCCTGAAGCGACCCTGCCGGAAATGATTCAACAACTTACCGGCATCAGTCCGGCCATGTTGCGTGGAGCGCCGCGGTTTGCGGAAATTGCCGACAAACTACTGACCTGCCTGGAAGGCAGGACCCTGGTCGCACACAATGCACGATTTGACTATGGCTTCCTCAAAAACGAGTTTCGACGTGCAGGTATTGCTTACAAGGCCAGGCCACTGTGCTCCGTCAAGTTCAGCCGCAGCCTCTTCCCGCAGTTCAAGCGCCACGGACTCTCGCAGATAATCCAGCGCTTTCAACTGCCCATCGAAAATCGTCATCGCGCACTCGATGATGCCGAGATGATCTACCGCTTTTTTATGAAATCATCCGCGCTGTTTGCGGATGATGAAATCAGGGCTGTTTGCAAGAACCTGCTTGAACGCCCCGCATTACCCATGCTGCTTGACGCCAAAGAGATCGACAAGTTACCGGCATCCGCGGGTGTTTATTATTTCTACGACCAGGCAGGCACGCTGCTCTACGTAGGCAAAAGCGTACACATTCGAAATCGGGTGATGAGCCACTTTACACAGGACCACAGGAATCCGAAAGATCTTCGCCTGGGCGCCAGGGTTGCTCATATCGACTTTGAAATGACACCCACCGATTTCGGTGCACAAATCCACGAAAGCAACCAGATCAAATCCCTGCAACCGCTTTACAACCATCGCCTGCGCAAGGTGAAAAAATTATTCCAGTATCGAACGCGCCTCGACCGATCCGGCTACCAGCACCTGTGCATAGAGCCCGTCGAACTGGATATCGATCCTGCCGACGGGCAGTTTGGCCTGTTTCGCTCCCCGCGCCAGGCCACCCGGGTACTGGAAAAACTCGCAGACCAGTTCTTTCTCTGCCACAAATTTCTCGGGCTGGAAAGTGACATGGCATCAAACCGCGAAAGACCATGCTTCCGCAGACAGTTAAAAAAATGTTTCGGAGCGTGCCAGGGTGCGGAAGATGCGCAAACCTATAATCAGCGAATGACTGCTGCACTGAAAGGGTATCAAATCAGGATGTGGCCATGGCCCGGTGCCATTATGGTTGAAGAGCGCGACCTGCGGGAACCCGAGCGCGTTGCCTTTCATATTGTCAACCA
>JBATIF010000194.1:0-3985 GCA_049667605.1 Gammaproteobacteria bacterium | reverse complement strand
CCCCTTGATGGCTACATCACCGCGCTGCAACTGCGCACCACCGCTAACGCGCAGGCCGGGCCGGCCGCGGGTCCGGATCTCGCGATTGTGACCGGCGACTACGCGGCGATGATCAGACGGGGTGAATGGGCCACCCCCGACCCGCTGGGCCTGGGTGGTCTGCTGGTCGACGCCTGGCGCGTGCAGCAGCTCAGCCGGCAGGGCACGCAGCCCGACGCCTCGCTGCTCGAGCGGCTGCTCGAGGCCGCGATCATCGGCCTGGCGCATTATGCCCGCGGCGACGAGCTGCGCCTGCCGGCTGGCTACCGACTGGGGTTTCGGGAACTCGGCCTGGCCATCGGACTGCACGCCCTGGAAAGGCTGCAGCGTGAGGTTGAACAGGACTTGCCGCGAACTCCGGCAAGCGCGCGGCTGCAGGAACTCATGCAGTACCTGCCCCTGCGCGACAGGATCGAGTCCTTCTGGCGCGACCCGGCCAACCAGCGCAGCGACACCTGGAGCGAACACCGGGACATCAACGAGGTCATGCTGGCGACCAGCCTTGCACCCGACGGCTTCCTGATGCTGTTGCCGCCTGCCAAACAGGGGTCAGACTGAGGCTCCCCTGATAAAACGGTCATAATTATTAAGAGGCATACCGCTTCTCAAATTCCAGCGGACTAATGTAGTCCAGGCAGGAATGCCGTCGGCTTCGACTGCAAAACACGTCTACTCATACCCCTTAGGCAAACGTATCGGAGAACAGGTTATCGGCCCAGTCGAACATGCGATTGTAATGACCGGCAGTCGGACTGCTGGCCGCTCCCAGGGAAGCCGGTACCGCTTTCATGCTAGCGCTGGCTTCATCATAGGCAAAGGCCGCTGTCAGGAAGGTAGCCGTACTGGCCGTGATGGGACTGTAACAGGCCGAGTTGGTCACCGGTGCCGCATAGGGAGTGCCATCGGACAGCAAACGAATCACCGCATCGGCACACACCTTGGCCTCGGAGTTGGCTATATGACCGGCCTTGGGCATACCGGTAGCCTGGGAGTCACCGATGACGTGGATGTCCGCGGCAGCGGTACTCTCGTAACTCAGCGGATCGACCCCCGCCCAGCGGCCCATGGGATCATTGGCCAGCCCGGAATCAGTGATAATTTTTCCGGCTTGCATGTCCGGGATCACGTTGAGTACAGCGGCATTAAATTCGCCGGCACTGGTGATGGCGGTACGGTTATCGGAATCCACTGCCTCCAGGGTGACATTGGAATAATATTCAATGATCCCGTCATAAAGCACATCATAGGCATCATGGAAGGTGGTCTTCTCGACGATGATATCGGGATTCGCATCCAGCACGATGACCCGTGAGCCGGGCTTGTTCTTGCTCACGAAATCGGCGACAAGGGCAGCACGCTCATAGGGACCGGGCGGGCAACGGAAGGGAGCCTTGGGCACCCGCAATACGAAATCACCCCCGGCACCCATGGCAGCCAGCTGGGATTTGAGCAACAGGGTCTGGTCACCCGCCTTCCAGGCGTGGGGTACCTTGCTGAAGTCCAGGCCCGGCACATCCCGGAAAGCCACGCCCGGCGCAACGATCAGGCGATCATAACCAATCAGCTCGCCACTGCTCAGCTCCACCCGGTGGCCTGTGGCATCCACACCGGCCACGAACTCATTGATCACTTTCACCCCGTACTTGCTCTTCAGCTGATCGTAATTGAAGGTAATCTGATCCATCGACAGGCTGTTGTTGAGCACCAGGTTGCTGAGGACGCAGGAATAATAATTGGCATTGGGTTCGATCAGGGTAACGTCAATGGACGGCGCCCACTTGCGCAGGTACTTGGCGGCAGTGGCGCCGGCAAAGCCGCCACCAATGACCACCACGCGTGGAGCGGTACCCGCCGCACTGATTATGGAAGGAAAGGCGCTGAGTGCACCGGCGGCACCCAGTGACTTGATGAAATTTCGGCGTGTAATCTTGCTCATGACGGTTTCCTCTTAATCCGTTATTACTGCTATCAATATTGATACGGGTTATTTCGACCCGTCATGTTCAATCATTGCCACCCGGCAGCGAGGCGAAGTAATCGCTGATCTGCTGGATCTGCTCATCGGTGTAACCTGCGGCCTGCAGATTCATGATGTCATCACGATCCGTGCTGTGCTTCATCTCAAGCATTTCTTCGGCCAGTTCTGAACCTTCACCCAGCAGACTGTCGATATCGCTCACCGAGCGACCATCCGTGCCATGGCACTGGGCGCACTGGGAAGCCAGCAGGCGGCCGGGCGTGGGTTCACCAGGATCAACCGGGGTTACCACTCCGCCTTCATCACCTTCGTCTCCGTCGTCGTCAGCTTCTCCATCGCCTTCCCCGTCAGAATCCTCTCCGGAATCTTCATCCTCCTGATCATCACTGATGCCGTCATTGTCATCATCGCTGTCGGTTTCATCGTCGATGCCATCATTGTCATCGTCAGAGTCCGCCTCATCTTCGATGCCATCGTTGTCGTCATCGACATCCTTATCATTGGTGATGCCATCGTCATCAAAATCGTCATCCCTGTCATCCAATTCATCGCGGATGCCATCGTCATCATCGTCATCATCATCGTGGTTGGAGATACCATCACCGTCATCATCTTCGTACACCTCAATGATCCCGTCGTTGTCCTTATCCAGTGCATCGTTTCCACCGTTATGGATTTCGATCACACCGGATGCATCATCATCCAGGATAACCTCGCGGGGAACGTCTTCCACACCATCGCCATTGGCATCCTTGAGCATCTCCAGGCGATTCATCGCCAGGTTGACGTGCCCCAGGTCGATAAGTTCACCCTTGGCGCTGATGGCAATACCACTCTGCCCGTTCTGCTTGATCATCTTGATGGGCGTCACCACCTTGTCGGCGGGATCATCCTCATTGGTGATCATGACGATGCGGCAGGCCAGGCTGTCGGGCAGTTCCAGCTCAAAGGGATGCCGGCCCGTAGCGTTTTTCGTCGAGGCCACCACGTGATAACTGCCGTCATCACAAAAGGCCTCGATCAGCGTTCCCGGCACGGTGCCGGTAATGGTGAAGCCGGCCGTTCCCGGGAGGAATGAACTACTGCCACTACCGCTTCCACCACAGGCAGAGAGCACGGCGCTTACAGCGGCAACCAGCGAGAGTTTTGATACTGTCTTCATAATCGTTCCCCGTCTCCATCAGGTATGCCGTGACCCACTGGTCGCCCGGCTGAAACGGGGCAGGTGCACCCCGAATAAAATCTAAATCTTGATTTGGGAATAATTTCCCATTTTTTGGATTGTATGTCAACTACCATATCGGGGTCCTGGCGCATCGCGATCGGTCCGTATCGGGGGGAAGAACAGGGGATAGCTCGAGACCTTCTTTCGAAATTACAGCAGCTTGCGACTTAAAAAACAAAGGGTGTCAGAGCATATTTTCTGCTTATATTAGAGTTAAATGTGCTCTGACACCCTTTATATCTGAACCTGTTTCCGGCGCGCCTGGCGAAAGCGGATAACCGTGTGCAGGTCATACTCGGTGATCATAGAATAACGGTGAGCGATTCAAACGTGGTCGCACCCAACGAGACGGCATTTATGCCGGATACCTCACAACTGTATTTTTTTACTGCGGGGGGTGTCGCAATATATTGAGGTTGGTAATGATGCCAGGGCATGACCTTGTTGATTCCTCTGCTGCTGCCTTGCACATTCAGTATGGCAAGCGCACCTGTATAAAGGGGCCCTTTTCAATGGGTGCCGGTATTGGCGCAGGTGCCGGATCCGCTGCGCTCGATCCGGCCTACAAGGTTCCGGGGCAGATAATTCCGTAGCCCGGGTCAAGGAGCAACGCGACGGACCCGGCATTGAGTGCCGGCCAATACACAGGTTACGGGGCAGGTAATCCCGTAGGCCGGGTCAAGGAGCAACGCGACGGACCCGGCGCAAGTGCTTGATCAACTATTAGTCATATCACTCGAGTC
>JBATIF010000193.1:0-3633 GCA_049667605.1 Gammaproteobacteria bacterium | reverse complement strand
GTGTCATTCGAGTCTGACCGCATCGATTTCAAGCGGATCTTTTGATTTTGAATGACGCGCCCTGAAAGATTATTCGGGCCAGGCCCTCGCCTGTCTATGGCGAATTGCTAATTATCACCTGAATACCGAGACTTAACCAGTCTTGCTACTTAACGCAATCATCCCTACCCTGCTCCGCCATGAAGGATCTGCTAATACTCCTCGCACATCTAGTAACTACAATCGCCAGACTCCTGGGGTCCGGTGGCGCAAAGGCCGTTGTCGCTGACAGCCTGCTAATGAAGCAGCAACTCCTTATCATCAATCGGTCCCGGCAACGCGCACCCAATCTCTCGGCACCCGACCGATTCCTGTTAGGTTTCTGGTCACTGTTCCTTAACCCACGACGCATTCTGCGGGCTGCCGTCATTATCCGGCCATCGACACTATTGAAATTCCATAACCTGCTCAAGCAGCGTAAGTATCGACTACTGTATTCATCAACTGGTAGCAAACGAAAACCCGGCCCCAAAGGACCATCGCCCGAACTCATCCAGGCAATCATTGAAATGAAACAACGCAATCCACGGTTTGGCTGCCCACGGATCGCGCAGCAGATAAATAAAGTGTTTGGAACCAATATCGATAAAGATGTGGTGCGGCGCATCCTTGCCGCGCATTACCGGCCAGGTCCTGGTAATGCTGGACCGTCGTGGCTGTCATTCCTCGGGCACACCAAAGATAGCCTGTGGAGTATTGATCTGTTTCGGTGTGAATCCATTCTTTTGAATAGTCACTGGGTACTCGTGGTTATGGACCAGTCCACTCGGCGCATCATCGGATTTGGTATCCATGCTGGCGATGTCGACGGCATCGCCCTTTGTCGTATGTTCAACACCGCCATCTCATACAGAGGTCCCCCAAAATACCTCAGCTCTGATAACGATCCACTCTTCCTGTATCACCAATGGCAGGCAAACCTGAGAATTCTGGGTACTGACGAGATAAAAACTGTCCCGTATACACCGCTATCGCATCCCTTCGTCGAACGGCTGATCGGGACTATTCGTCGAGAATTCCTGGACCACACTTTATTCTGGAACGCTACCGACCTGGAAAGGAAGCTGGAAACATTCCGGCAGTATTACAACACTCATCGTGTGCACTCTGCACTTGATGGCGATACACCCTCAGAAATCACCAGCGAAACCGTCATCCGCCGTGCTGATCTCAACAATTTTCAGTGGCAATCTCATTGCCGCGAACTATTTCATCTGCCTGCTGCCGCCTAAATAACAATTCCCCATGCCTACGCATCAGGATGACACACCTTTCATCATGGCCAACAGCATCTCGAAATTCTGCTCGAAAGGTATTGCTGACGGTCTACGGCTCATATCTTCTGCAAGTCGTGACTGTGACTCAACCTCCGTTTCAGCCTGTAGTATCTCAACAATCAGCATTTTAGTTGTTGAAGATACCGAGCTGGAAATATCACGCCCCAGTAATTCTGCGCCAGCTAGTACGTAGTCAAAATCGTCGGTTAAAAGGTCTGGGTGGTCGCTGTATATCCGCTCACGGTTGCCCGCATCCAGATAGGCTCGTAATACAATGGCAAGATCTATGGCGTCTTTGTTGCCGGCAGCGTTCCTGTCAGACCAGGCGATGAGCTTCATAATCGCCAATCCAAGTGGGCTCGCAAAATTGATATCAAGCGGTGGTTCTTCACGAAGTCGAACTGGTTGTGCAAGTTTGAAGGCATCTTCAAAACCTGCAATATTCATGACTTCATCCTGGTTAGGAGGCCAACGGATATTGCCATCTGAACTTGATATGGCACCGAATGGAACGATATCAACCGGTATGGAATTATTGTATATGAGGCGCTGTCTTGCGCGATGCTCAGAAAATAAACCGGTATTTGTAAGGGCTTCTTTCAACTGGTTGAACTCATTCCAGCTCGATACATTAATACCAAGATCAATGTCGGCTGTAGCGCGGCTGATTTCAATTCCGTAGCCCATACCTAGGATCATATCCCTGGCAGTAGCACCGACAATGAAATACGGAATCCCGATCTCGTTTGCCGCAGCATCCAGAGATTCGAAGATCGTGAGAAACAGGCTATCTATCTTCGGCGATAAATTGAGCAAGGTACTGGTCATGGATAATTGTCGCCGTATCAATGTTCCGCTGGTCACCTGTCGTTAACAGGTCGACGTAGGTTAGTAGTGTCGGTGTAACATCCTTATCGTCAAAATCGCATTGCCTGTCCCAAAATACTTTCAACAGCTCGATCTCACCATCAGGGTCTTTTTTCATCCCGAACTCGAGCTGCAATCTGGCCGCTTGCTCACGCACATAGATAGTGATTTGTTCCGGCTTCAGGTAATTCGTAAGTTTAGCGGCTGCAACCTCACCACCCCAGTATGCGTGAAAATTATGAAGTGCAGCTTGTTTCCACCATGTTTTATCCCGGACGGTATACCGGCCAATGACTAACTTCGGGCGTAATTGTTCCGGGTAAGTAGTTGCCCATCGATCAAGTAGCTTTTCACGCCCCCTGAAGACTCTACGGCCTTTCCCGAGTTCGGCGATATAACCAAGCTCTTTTAGGTCATTGATAACCCAGCCGACCGTTCCGAGCGCGACATGAGCTGCATGTGCGATATCACGATACGGTGCATCTACAAGGTCTGGATTGCACATGAAGGCAAATAGAACTTTCAATCCGGTTGGTTGAAATGCCCTCGTTTTATTTGCAGTGCCCGCTTGCCTTTCTGGCTTGTTCCCGCGGATATACACTAGGACAGGTGGCAAGTTGAGATAAGCGTTGCCGACAGTATCGATGAAGAAAATACCGAGTTCCTTTAAACGCTCTCCCATTATTGGGTTGACGTAGTCCGTCACCAGCAACCCGTGCTCGTGGTCTTGCTTTAACTGCTGTAACTGGTGGGCGACTGCTCCCAGCATTGCGTTAGTCAATCTCGCTTTCATTTCGATCACGACTGTTTCATCGGTACCATCTATGTTGAGGTGACCGACGGCATCGACTATACGGGCGTAATCGCGCTGATGACGAGTGACCTCAAGCTGATCTACCAGGATGCGAAGCCCTGTAGCTGTATGGAAAGCAGCGAGAGCCCGATCCAGGAGATCTGTCTCTCGCTCGTTAACCGGGTTGGTGGGTTCGTACGCCATAATATGTCTATATATCGGCAATGTTCATCGATAATGAACAAACATAATAAATGAACATAACTCTGCTAACTTGCTATTATAAAAAGGAATTCTAATTTACATCAGTGAAATCAGTAGATCTGTCTGTACATTATTATAGTATGTTCATATATTTTGTACAGAAGATAATAATGTACGAAGTTGTGGGACTGCCTAGATCCATAACTACAACTCTATGTTTTAACTGGATAGTTTCATTGTTGGTTGATACCAGACAGGATATTCTTAAGAACAATTTGTTGGGAAATTGACTCTGAACCGCGGTACACTCACGGTACACTGCCCAGTTTTTACTCCCTGCGCCAACCAACATTAACCTATTGAATCAACACAATAATCACTAACTGTACCGAAGATCCCCTGTTCCAGCATAATCAGTAAGTTATTGATTTTACTGGCCCTCATAATCCCTTG
>JBATIF010000192.1:0-13724 GCA_049667605.1 Gammaproteobacteria bacterium | reverse complement strand
GGTACACGGCCGGCACCACAAACAGGGTAAACAGGGTGCCGATACCCAGGCCGGTGGCGATCACCAGGCCAATATCAAAACGGCTGACGGCACCGGGGCCGCTGGCAGTCAGCAGCGGCACCATTGCCACGATCATCGACACCGTGGTCATGAGGATGGGCCGCAGGCGAATAGCCGCGGCCTGTTCGACCGCCGCGCGTTTGCTTAAGCCCTCGGTCAATTGCAACTGGTTGGCGAACTCGACGATGAGGATGCCGTTTTTCGCGATTAAACCGATTAGCGTAATCAGGCCGACCTGGGTGTAGATATTGATCGAGGCGAAACCCAGCATCAGGAACGCCAGCGCGCCCGCGATCGACATCGGCACGGACACGAGGATGATGATCGGGTCGCGCCAGCTCTCGAACTGCGCAGCCAGAACCAGGTAGATGACGAGGATGGACATGAAGAAGGTGGCTATCAGCGCACTGCCCTGCTGTGCGTACTGGCGCGACTCACCGGCATAGTCCCAGGCAAAGCCCTGCGGAAAAATACTGCGTGCCTGCGCCTCGAGAAACACCAGCGCATCGCCGAGCGTGGTGCCCGGCGCGACCACGCCCTCGACGGTTACGGAATTGAGCTGCTGGAACTGCACCCGCTTGTTGGGCTCGACGCTGTCTTCAAAGGACACTACCGTGGAAACCGGTACCAGCTCATCCGAACTGGTGCGCACGTAGTATTCATCGAGCATGTCACGATCCATGCGGAAATACTGCGCCACCTGGGGAATAACCTTGTAGCTGCGCCCGTCGAGGTTGAAACGGTTGACGTAGTTACCGCCCAGCATGGTACTGAGGTTGCGGCCGATATCCTGCATGCTTATACCCAGGTCTGCTGCAAGGTCGCGGTCGATGACCAGCGTGTTACGCGGCCGGTTATACTCGATGGACTTTCTCAGGAATGCGAACTTGCCGCTGCCCATGCCAGCGCCGATCAGCTGGTCGGCGACATCCGTGAGCTGGGAAAAATCCACCGCCGGTGCGGTAATCACGAACTGCAGCGGCAGTCCGCGCCCGCTCCCCGGCAGGCTGGGGCGCGGAAACACCGCCGTCTGGAAACCGGCCACCGCGCTGAGTCCCTGCTGGACATCCGGCATCACCTGCATCTGCGAACGCGCGCGCTCTGACGGAGGCAGCATTTTGAAGCCGCCGAATGTGGTGCGGTTGTCACCACCGAAACCGAGCAGATAGAAACTTTCATTATGTTCGGGCACCTGTCTGAATGCCGCGACGATTTGCCGCGCATAGGCCTCGTTGTAGTCGAGGGTGGCAGTTTGTGGTCCAAGCGCCTGGAAGAACAGGATGCTCTGATCCTCGGTCGGTGCCAGCTCGTTCTGGCTGGCGGCAAACATGAAGTAGATACTGCCGAGCACCACCGCGGCAAACACCATGACCGCAGGCAATGTATCCAGGGAAGCGCGCAGTGCGCGCAGGTACCCGCCGGAAAGCCGCTCGAAAAAATGTTCCACCTGCTGTTCAAAACGACCCTGCTCTCCGGCCGCTTTCAACACCTTGCCCGAAAGCATGGGCGACAGGGTCAGCGCCACCACGCCCGATATGAGCACGGCACCGGCAAGCGTAAAAGCGAACTCGGTGAACAGCGTACCAACCAGCCCGCCCATGAAACCGATCGGTGCATATACCGCTACCAGCGTGGTAGTCATAGCGATAATAGGTACGGCCAGTTCACGCGCACCTTGGATAGCTGCAGTCATGCGTGCCTCGCCTTTTTCGATATGCCGATGGACGTTCTCGACCACCACGATGGCATCATCGACCACCAGGCCGATGGCCAGCACCAGCGATAGCAGCGTCAGCAGGTTGATAGAGAAGCCCATCAACAGCATCAGAAAGGCCCCGCCGACCAGCGACAGGGGCACGACGACGGCCGGCACCAGCGCGGCGCGCAGCGAACCGAGTGACAGAAAGATCACCGTCAGCACGATCATCACCGCCTCGAACAGCGTGATAAATACCTCGTCGATGGAGTCATTGATATAAACGCTGGCATCGTAGGGAATGTGCGCCTTCAGCCCTTGCGGCAACTGCGCGCGGATCTCGTCCATGGTGGCATGCACGCGCGCGGCCACGTCCAGCGGGTTGGCCCCCGGGGCCGGCTCCATACCGATGTAGATAGCGGTCTGGCCGTTGTACCAGCTGGTCGAATCATAGTCCTCCGCGCCCAGTTCCACCTCGGCGACGTCCTTGATGCGCACCAGCACATCGCCCGACTCACGCACCACCAGGCTGGCAAAGTCCTCGAGCTTGTTGATATCTGTCGTGGTACCCAGATCGATGGAGACATAAGCGGCCTTGGTGTTGCCGATCCCCGCGAGGTAGTTGTTCGCCTGCAGCGCTTCGCGCACGTCTACGGCCGTCACCCCCATGGCCGCCATGCGCTGCGGATCGAGCCAGATGCGCATGGCAAAAGTCTTGTTGCCAATGAGCCCCGCCTTGGCCACGCCGGGAACGGCCTGCAGCTTCGGCTGGGCGACCCTCAGCAGGTAGTCGGTGATCTGCGAGGGCGACATGGATTCACTGTAGAAGGCGAGATACATCAGCGCGGTGGAATCACCCGTGGTCGAGTCGATCACCGGGTCATCGGCCTCTGCCGGCAGCACGTTGCGCTGGCTGGCGACCTTGGCCTGGATCTCGGCCACCGCGGCATTCGCTTCGTAATTGAGGACCATGTGCGCCTCGATGACGGAGCGGCCCTGGGTGCTGGTCGAGACCAGGAAGTCGATGCCATCGGCCTCGGCAATCGCCTGTTGCAACGGCGTGGTAATAAAGCCCTTCACCAGTTCGCTGCTTGCGCCCGGGTAGGTCGTGGT
Organism: Gammaproteobacteria bacterium; assembly: GCA_049667605.1. Taxonomy (GTDB): domain Bacteria; phylum Pseudomonadota; class Gammaproteobacteria; order UBA9214; family UBA9214; genus UBA9214. The sequence continues at coordinate 10,855 of JBATIF010000192.1, read as the reverse complement.
CACAGTCACCACGGTATTCTGCGTCTCCGGAAACTGGCGTACCTCGAGTGCGGTAATCGAGCGCAGGCCAATCACCAGGATCAGCAGGCTGATGACACTGGCCAGTACCGGACGGTGAATGAAGATATCGGTGAATTTCACGGCGCGCTGACAGTTTTATCGAGCTTGACGGTCTCGTCGATAACCACCTGTGCTCCATTGCGCAGCTTGACATGGCCGGCACTGACCACGCGCTCGCCGGCACTCAGCCCCTTGGTGATCTCGACCCGACCATCACGCACCTCACCGGTTTCCACCTGGCGGTGTTCGACGCTGAGGACCCCGTCCTTTTCCTGCACCACGAAGACCGCATCGCCGTAGGTATTGTAGGTAATGGCGGTGCGCGGCAGCGTCAGTATCCCGCTGCGCACGGGCAACAGCGTGCGTACCTCCGCGAACATCCCGGGCAGCAGGTGACGGTCCGGGTTGGCAAGGGTTGCACGGATGCGAACGCTGCGGGTATTGCGGTCAATGCGCGGATCGATTGCACTGATGGCACCGCTAAACTGGACCCCGGGCCGGGCCTTGATGCGGATGCTGATCGGCTGGTTCAGGGCCAGGGATGACTGGTCGCGCTCCGGCAGCGCGAAATCAACAAAGATCGGGTCGAGTTGTTGCAGCGAAGCGATCTGCTCGCCCGGATCGAGATACTGACCGAGGTTGACTTCACGGATGCCGAGCTGGCCGCTGAACGGTGCGCGAATCGCTTTTTGCTCAAGCCGGGCGCGTTTCGCCTCGAGCTGGGCCTGCGCATTCTGCAGGTTCGCCTTTGCCCGGTCGAAGGCCGACTTCGAACCCAGGTTGTCGTTTACCAGTTTCTCGGCACGCCTGTATTCCTGCTGGGCCACAAGCCGCTCGGCGGCCAGGCCATCCAGTTCCGCCTGGTCGACGCTGTCGTCAAGCTGCACCATCAAGCTGCCCGCCTGCACCTGTTCACCCGACTCGAACTCGATGGCACGCACCAGCCCGGCGACCTCGGTGGATACGAACACCTCCTGCGTCGCCACCAGGGTACCGACCGACTCGAGGTAGGGCTGCCACTCGCTCTGCTCCACCATCGTCACCGCCACGGTTGACGCTGGCGGCATGCGTGACTGGCCCGCCTTCTGCTGCACCTGAAAGTATTTCACGCCGAACAGGCCGGCGAACAACAGTATGAGAACTACGACGACAGCAAGCACACGCTTGGACATGGGACCATCCGCTGGAAACAAGGAGTGAAAGTCTACCAGACTGATGCATGAAAGCAGACAACCGCTGCAAGGTCCGGTAAGCCTGCTGTTTATCGGGATTCATTCTGTACCCCTCCGGCATGGCAACAACCCGGAGGAGCGAATCTAATCCGCGATAACCCTGCCTGAAGCACACAATCGCGCTTGAGAAGCACTCCTGCAATACCAGTCACCTAACCGTAGGAGCGGATCTAATCCGCGATAACCCTGCTGTAGGAGCGGATCTAATCCGCGATAACCCCGCATGAAGCGCCCCTTTCAGAAATAACCAAGCGGTCCAGGCTGAATGTCCAGGCTGATTAATTTAAGCATCGCGGAGAGGCTCCACCCCACAAGCAACGGGCCCCAGATCTAGAGAGCACACGGCGCGCCCTGCAGGTAAACATAATCTAGAAACAGCATCAAGGATACTTCCTGACAATTTGTTTTAATTGTAAATTTCATATATGTGCAATACGCTCGCAGCCACTCTGCGCAAACCATCCCTGATCAGGTAAACTTGCCCGCCATGACGACCCCCGCCCACACACCGATGATGCAGCAGTACCTCGGCATCAAGGCGGAACACCCGGATATCCTGCTGTTCTACCGCATGGGTGACTTTTACGAGCTGTTTTTCAACGACGCAAGGCGCGCCGCCAAACTGCTGGATATCACCCTGACGGCGCGTGGCCAGTCTGCAGGCGAAGCTATACCCATGGCCGGTGTGCCGGTGCACGCGGTTGACCAGTACCTGGGACGCCTGGTGCGCAAGGGTGAATCGGTCGCCATCTGTGAACAGGTCGGCGATGTGGCTAAATCCAAGGGACCGGTCGAGCGCAAGGTGGTGCGTATCGTCACCCCCGGCACCGTCACCGAGGACGCCCTGCTGGACGATCGCCGCGACAACCTGCTGGTGGCAATCCATCGGCTCGGAGAGACCTGGGGACTGGCCGCGCTGGATCTCTGCGGCGCGCGCTTCAGCGTGCAGCAATTCACGGGTAACGATGCGCTGCTGGGTGAACTGCAACGTCTCAACCCGGCGGAACTGATCGTCAATGAGGCCATCGACCTGCCGGCAGACGTTGCGCGACACAGCGGCCTGCGCCGGGAGGCGCCCTGGCTGTTTGAAACCGACAGCGCACGCCGCCAGCTAAACCGGCAATTCGGCACCCATGATCTTGGCGGCTTCGGTTGCGAGACCCTCGAGGCCGCCATCGGCGCTGCCGGCGGCCTGTTGCAATATGTCAAAAACACCCAGCGCTCCGAGCTGCCGCATTTGCGCGGCCTGTGCGTCGAGCAGCGCGGTGACAGCCTGGTGCTGGACGCGGCCACCCGCAGCAACCTGGAACTCGAGGAGTCCGGATCCAGCAACAGGAAACACACCCTGATCAGCGTGCTCGATAACAGCGCCAGCAGCATGGGTGGCCGCCTGTTGCGGCGCTGGCTGCAGCGCCCGCTGCGTGACCATGCCGTGCTCAGGCAACGCTACCAGTGCATCGCCGTGCTTATGGAAGCACAGTTGTACACCGAGTTGCATGAGTTGCTCAACGGCATTGCGGACATCGAACGCATCCTCGCGCGCATCGCCCTGAAATCGGCACGCCCCCGGGACCTGGCCGGGTTGCGCGACAGCCTTGGCCGGCTGCCCGACCTGCAGGAGACGCTTGCCGGCTACGAAGACCCCATGCTCACGCAGCTGTCCGCACAAATCGGGCTCCACCCGGACATCCATGCCCTGCTGGTAGCAGCGATAAAAGAAGAACCGCCGGTACTGATTCGTGACGGCGGTGTACTGGCAGCGGGCTTTGATTCAGATCTCGATGAATTGCGCGACCTGAGCGAACATGGTGACCGGGTGCTGGTCGACATGGAAACCCGCGAGCGCCAGCGCAGTGGTATCGGCAACCTGAAGATTCGCTACAACCGGGTGCATGGTTTCTACATCGAGGTCAGCCGCCTGCAGGCCGACAAGGTACCGGATGACTACCAGCGCCGGCAGACGCTGAAGGCCGTTGAACGTTACAGTACGCCGGAATTAAAAGACCATGAAAGCAGGGTGCTGAGCGCACGCGAACGTGCGCTGGCACTGGAGAAGTCTCTCTACAATGACTTGCTCGAGCAGCTTGCTGAATATCTCGGGCCGCTGGGGCGATGCGCCCATGCACTTTCCGAACTGGATGTGCTGGCCAATTTTGCCGAACGCAGTGTCACGCTGAAACTGTGTTGCCCGACACTCGCAGATCGAGCTGGCATCGCCATCGAGAAAGGCCGCCACCTGGTCGTTGAAAATATTCTCGACGATCCGTTTATTCCGAATGATCTGCAACTCAATTCAAGCCGGCGCATGCTCATCATCACCGGGCCCAACATGGGTGGTAAATCCACCTACATGCGCCAGACTGCACTGATCGTACTGCTTGCCCATATCGGCTGTTATGTGCCGGCTGACAAGGCGGTCATCGGCCCCATCGACCGCATCTTCTCGCGCATCGGGGCCTCCGATGACCTGGCGGGCGGACGTTCCACCTTCATGGTCGAAATGACCGAGACAGCCAACATCCTGCATAACGCGACCGAACAGAGCCTCGTGCTGATGGATGAAATCGGACGCGGCACCAGCACCTACGACGGGCTGTCGCTGGCCTGGGCCTGCGCCGTGGATCTCGCCGTGCGGATCAAGGCGTTCACCCTGTTTGCCACCCATTATTTCGAACTGACCTCGTTACCGGAGGAGTACGACAGTATCGACAACGCCCACCTCGACGCCGTTGAGCACGATGACCGTATCGTCTTCCTGCACGCCGTCAAAAGCGGTGCGGCCGATCAAAGCTACGGCCTGCATGTGGCGGCGCTGGCCGGGGTGCCGCTGGCCGTGATTGCAGAGGCGCGCAAGTGCCTGCAGGAACTGGAACAGGAGAAACCGCCCGGCAACACCGCGCCCTCCCCGCAGCTGGGCCTGTTCCAGGCGCCCGGCGAGCACCCGCTGTTGGAAGCGCTGGACGGGATTGATCCCGACAACATGACGCCGAAACAGGCGCAGCAGGCCCTCTATGCCCTGAAAGAACTCGCCAGGCAGGATCTGCATTCATAGCGGGTCTGTTTAGAGGTATACTGCAACTGTGCGCTGTGGCCGATAGTCATATTATTACTGAATAACAGTCAGTTGGCGTATCTTATTAAGAATCTGGATGCAGCAGTGCAGGCGCTGCACCAGCTAACCAACACCGGAGAATTTCATGACGTTTGTTGTGACTGAAAACTGCATCAAGTGCAAACTCACCGACTGTGTCGAGGTCTGCCCGGTCGACTGTTTCCATGAAGGCCCGAACTTCCTGGTGATCGACCCGGACGAATGCATTGACTGCACCCTGTGCGAGCCCGAGTGCCCGATCAATGCCATCTTCGATGAAGGTGACCTGCCGGAAGGACAGGAACAGTTCCTCGCACTGAATGCGGAGCTGGCGAAGGAGTGGCCGGTGATTACGCAGATGAAAGATCCGCCTGCGGATTCCGATGACTGGGACGGCAAGCCGGACAAGTTAAAGTACCTGGAGCGCTAATGCCGTTTCAGTGATCACGCTGAAATGAGCACTGACAAGACAATTATCCTCGTTCCCTACTGCGAAGATATTCTCGCGGTCAGCGCACGCCGCATCATCGACAGGGCGACGGCACTTCCGGAGCTGGGCAAAACCGTCGTCCTGCTCCCCGACCTGCAGTTTGCAGCGCAACTGCGTAAACATCTGCTCGATGCAGCTGCCGGGCATGGCCATCGCGCCCTGCTCGGCCCGGACATCACTACCATTGAACAATGGCTGGGTAAACACAGCACTGTCGAACGGGTCATCCCCGGGCGCGCCCAACGCGAGTTAATGCTGGCCGAGGTATTGAAGTTGCATCCGTCGGTCTTCTCGGGTGGCGACCCCTGGCAACTCGCAGCCAGCCTGGTATCCCTGTTTGATGAACTCACCCTGCATCGTGTCCCGGTTCCCGAAGACCTCGAGGCCTTTACTGAAGAACTGCAAACCGCCTATGGCGTGACCGACCGGTTGCCGGAACCCCTCGGCATCGAGGCCAATGTCGTCCACCGCCTGTGGCAGGCCTGGCATACCCAGCTGGCGGCTGAAAACCTGCTCGATCCCGGCTTGGCCTGCCTGCAGCGGCTGGCCGCCGACCCGCCCGGCATCGCGGCCTGCCAGTACTACTTCGTGGGCTTTGACGACTTGCATGCCGCAGAAGTCGAGTGGCTATCGCGGCTGCTGGCAGCGGATCGGGCCGTGTGCCTGCTTTACCCGCAATCGTCACTGGCTACAACCGGCAGCCAGCCCATGGACAGCCTCCGGCAACAGGCTGGATCTCCGGCGCAAGACCCTCGTTCACGATTGCTCGATGCCGTGTTCACGCGCACTGAGACGCCGCCCGGCACCCGGGCCGCCGCCTTTAGTGCACAGGCCTCACCCCTGGCCGGCCGCCTGGCAGTCCTGGCGGCGCGTTCACCGGAACAGGAAGCCCGGGCGATAGAACTGCAGGTGCGCCGCTGGTTGCTCGAGGATCGCCAGCCGATCGCCATCGTCACCGAAGACCGGCGCCTGGCACGACGTGTGCGCGCCCTGCTGGAACGTGCCGCGGTCAACCTGCAGGACAGCGGCGGCTGGGCACTCTCCACGACCAGCACCGCGGCGGCACTGGAACGCTGGCTGGAAACCGTTGAGGAAGACTTTGCCCACCAGCCGCTGCTCGATGTGCTGAAATCCCCGTTCATCTTTCCGGATGATGACGTTGAACAACTCCGGCATCTTGTCTACCGGCTCGAGCAGGACATTATTCATCATGAGAATATTGCCCGCGGCCTGCAACGCTACCGCCATCACATCGAACGGCGTCAGCAGCGCCTGCCCGGCTACTGGCCGGGCGACACGGCCCGGGAGTTGCTCGGCCTGCTGAACCTGCTCGACCAGGCGGCCGATCCCTTGCGCCCGTTCATCGATGGCGCGCCGGCTCAACCGGTGCTGCTGCTGCAGGCCCTGCGCACAAGCCTGGAGCGGCTCGGCATGTGGCAGGCCTTCGGCAACGACCCGGCCGGTGAACGCATCCTCTATGAATGGAACCTGCTGCATGATGCCGCGGGGCAAAGCCGTGTCGAAATGAACTGGCTCGAGTTCCGCGCCTGGTTCGGTGCCGCACTGGAACGCCATGATTTCCGCCCCCTTGCCGTGAACAGCCCGGTGTTATTGATGAACCTGCAACAGGCGCAGCTTGGCAGCTATGCAGCCATCGTCATCGGCGCCTGTGACCGCGAATACCTGCCGGCCGGCGCGGCGGCCTCACCGTTTTTTAACGACCCGGTTCGCGCTGGCCTCGGCCTGCCCACCTGGCCGGAACGCCATGAACTGCAGTTCAACCGTTTTCGCCGCCTGCTCGAATCTGCGCCGCAGGTACTGCTGACCTGGCACAGTGAAGTCAACGGCGAGGCGCGCATGCCCAGCCCGTGGCTCGAGGCCCTGCAAACCTTCCACCGGCTTGCCTGGGAAGACGACCTGGTCGACATTGAGCTCACCGCACTGCTGGAAAACCCGGGCAGCCAGGTGCGGGGCTCAAATCCGCTGCCCGCACCGCAGCCTGCCGTCTATCCCGCCGCGCAATTGCCCGCGGAGCTGTTACCGCGGGAACTTTCGGTCAGCGCACACCGCATGCTGATTGACTGCCCTTACCGTTTCTTTGCAGCCCGCGGCCTCGGGCTGAAGGCACGGGAAGACGTCAAGGAGGCACTCGAGAAGGCTGAATACGGCAGCCTGGTGCACCAGCTACTGGAACAATTTCACAGGGACTACAAAATACCGGTCACCGCATCGAGCCGCGCCGCGGCACTGGCACGCCTGGAAAAGATTTCGCAGGACGTGTTTAGCGCGGCACTGGAAGACAACTTCGAACACCGCGCCTGGATACGCCGCTGGCGGGTATTGATCCCCGGGTACATCGACTGGCAAATCATGCGCCAGCAGGAATGGGCGTTCCACGCGGCCGAGCAGGATGCCGCTATCGAGCTGCAGAACGGCCTTCGGCTCAAGGGCCGGCTTGATCGCATCGACAGCAATGCAAGCGGCCTGGCCATCATCGATTACAAGACCGGCGCTAGCGCCCGGCAGCCCGATGTCGATAACGGCGAGGATGTGCAACTGGCCTGCTACGCCCTGCTAACCGACGAACTGCCGGCACGGGTCGAATACCTGCAGGTTGACGGGGAAATCAAAACCACCGCCAGCCTTGCTGGCGAAGCGCTGGCCGAACTCGCCGACGCCGTTAAACATCGCCTCAACAATGTACTGCAAGCCATTGAAAAAGGTAGTAGTCTGCCCGCCTGGGGTGATGACAACACCTGCAAGTATTGCGAGATGGACGGGCTCTGCAGAAAGCAGGCGTGGCTGGATGCAAGCGTGCCCGCGCCAGCAAGGGCCAAACCGGCATGAGTGCCTGCATGAATTCCCTGCAGGCCGCAGACCCGGCGCGCAATGCCAGCGTGCATGCCTCGGCAGGCACCGGCAAGACCTGGTTGCTGGTGACGCGCATCATCCGCCTGCTGCTGGCGGGCACCGCCCCGGACAGCATTCTTGCCATTACCTTCACCCGCAAGGCCGCTGCCGAAATGCAGCAACGGGTCACGGAGCGACTGCGCGCATTGATGGCAGCTGATCCTGCAGCGCTGGATGAGCTGCTGGTGCAATGCGGCATCAGCCCGGATGCCGCCACCTGTACACGTGCCCGCCAGCTTTATGAAGAGTCGCTGTTCAATCCCTACACCCTGCGCGCCACCACCTTCCATGCCTTCTGCCAGGAACTGCTGCAACGCTTCCCGCTGGAAGCCGGCGTGTCGCCCGGCTTCGAGCTGATTGAGTCCAGCGGCCTGCTTGAACAGGCGGCCCGGGATGCACTGGTCGCAGAGACGGCGCGAGATCCGGAGGCAGAAATCGCACGTGCCCTTGAAAATCTGGTCGAGGGTTGCGAGAGTCTCGACAGCGCCCGCACTGCACTCACCTCCTTCCTCAGTCATCGCAGCGACTGGTGGGCGTTCATCGAGGATCAGCCGGACGCGTACGCCTTTGCACAAGACAGGCTGACGTCACTGCTCGGCATCGGTCTTGAGGATGACCCGCTGCGGGGTTTCCCGGAGGAAGCGTTGCGCGCGCGGCTGCAGGCATTCGCGCAGCTGCTCGGGAAAAACACCACTAAAAATAATAGTCAGCATGCGGCGCAGCTTGGCAAGGCCCTGACTGAGCCGCTGGCTGCCACAGACCTGCTGGCTCGCGTGACAGCCGTTATCTTTACAGGCAAAGGCACCCCCCGCGTATACAAGGCCAGTCATGCCCAGCGTAAACGGCTCGGCGAACCGGGCGAGCAGCAATTCCTCGACCTGCACGCGACCCTCGTCAGCGAGCTGAGTGCAGTGCGGGACCGGTGTGCGTGTTTCAGAACCCTGCAAACCAACCTGGCCTGGTACAAGGCAGGCAGGCGCTTGCTGCAACATTACCAGCGCATCAAGCAGGAGCAGCGGCTGCTTGATTTTTCCGACCTGGAGTGGACGGCCTGCCAGTTGCTCAATCGCAGTGATCATGCCAGCTGGGTGCAGTACAAGCTCGATACGCGCATCGACCACCTGCTGGTCGATGAATTCCAGGACACCAACCCGACGCAATGGCGCCTGTTGCTGCCGCTGCTGGAAGAACTCGCCGCCGGCAATCCCGGGCGCAGCCGTTCGGTCTTCCTGGTCGGTGATCGCAAGCAGTCGATTTACGGGTTCCGCCGTGCCAATCCCGCCCTGCTGGACGAGGCCTCCGGCTGGCTGGAAGACCGACTGGCGGCGAAGAAATACCCACTGGATGCGTCACGCCGCTCGGCCCAGGCAGTCATTGATTGTGTCAACACGGTGTTCAGTGAGGAGCCGCTGAAACAGCGCATCTCCGCCTTCAACCCGCACAGCACCCATCACCCGGCACTCTACGGGCGCGTGGAAATCCTGCCACTGGTAACCGCCGCAGAGACGGCAACGCCAGCGCCCATGCAGGCCGGGCTGCGCAATCCACTGGAGACACCGCGCCTTGTCGACACGGATCCGGCGCATGCACGCGAGGGCAGGCTGATTGCCGCACAGATCGCCGACCTGATTAGCTCTGCTACACGGATTGTCAAAAACGATGTGAGCTGCGCACTCGACTACGGTGACATCATCATCCTGCTGCGCCAGCGTACCCATGCCACGAGTTACGAACAGGCACTGCGCGAGGCCGGCATTCCGTATGCCAGCGCCAGCCGCGGCGAGCTGCTCGACAATCTGGAGGTACGTGACCTCGAGGCCCTGCTGAAACTGCTGATGTCACCCTATGCCAACCTGGAACTGGCCCAGGTGCTGCGTTCACCCCTGTTTGGACTCAGCAGCGAAGCGTTGTTGCCGCTTGCGCGCCACGACAGCAAGACCTGGTATGAGCGCCTCGGCGAACTCGCCCGTGAAACAGGATCGGTCTATGCAAAGGTCTACGCGGTCCTGCAAGGCTGGCGTGTGCTCACTGGCAAGATTCCGGTTCACGATTTGCTTGACCGCATCTACCATGAAGCGGACATCATGCAGCGCTACCAGGCGGCTTTCCCCGTGGAGCTGCGCGCACGCGTCCAGGCCAGCCTGACGCGTTTTATCGAGCTGGCGCTGGAGCTGGATAACGGCCGCTATCCCAGCCTGCCGCACTTCCTCGACCAGCTGACGCGCCTGCGCCAGTCGGCGCGCGACCAGCCGGATGAAGGCACCCCGGATGACAGCGATGGCAAGCGGGTTCGCCTGCTCACCATCCATGGCGCCAAGGGCCTGGAGGCACCGGTGATTTTTCTAGCTGACAGCGCCGCCACACCGCGTGACCGCAGTGCCAATGAGGCCCTGGTCATCTGGCCACCCGGCAAGATCGCGCCGGATCAATTCCTGCTGACCGCCAAAAAGGCCTTGCAGGACCCTGTCAGCCAGGTATTGCTGGAAAACCAGCAGCAGGATGCATTGCGCGAGGACGCCAACCTGTTATATGTCGCCATGACACGCGCACGCCAGTACCTGTTCATCTCCGGCAGCGAGGGCAAACAATCAAGTGGCGCGACCTGGTACGCAATGATCCGTGCCGCCGTATCCGCCTGGGAAATGAACCCTGCCGGCCATCTGGCCCACGAAAGCGGCACGCAGCCTGCCGCGTTGCAGACCACAGACATTGCCGTTCCGGCCAGTGCGATCGACCCCCGCCTCTCGGAAATAATCCCGCCACTGCAACCGCAACTGCTACAAATCGCACCCAGCAGAACGCACGCAACCAGTGGCTGGCAGCCCGGGGATGCCGATGGACGCGAGCGTGGTATTGCCATACACGCCATGCTTGACTGGCTGTCGGCTGAGGGTGCATCTGTCGATGTGCTCCCGGCGCAACTCGCCAATACCCTTGGGCGTGCTGCAGCAAACCCGCAACTGCAGGAATGGTGGCAGGAGGCCTTTGGTACATACCGGAATCCGGACTTCGCAAAACTGTTTGACTCGCATCATTACCGGCAAGCCATGAACGAGGTGCCGGTCCAGTTTA
>JBATIF010000191.1:0-12941 GCA_049667605.1 Gammaproteobacteria bacterium | reverse complement strand
TTATTAGCTGACATATTGGGCTTGAAACCTGCCAGCTAAAGCCGGAGACTTTTACCATGCAACCCGCTTTTGTTCATCTGCGCGTCCACACTGAATACTCCCTGGTAAACGGCAGCGTGCGCATCAAGCCGCTGGTGAAAACCGTGGCTGATGCCGGGATGCCGGCCGTTGCGGTAACCGACCAGAGCAACCTGTTTTCCATGGTTAAGTTCTTTCGTGCCGCCATGGCGCGGGGTGTGAAGCCGATCGTGGGGGTCGATCTGTGGCTGGCGGAAAGCGCGGACCTGAAGCAGCGTTCCCGGCTGGTATTGCTGTGCATGAATCGCACGGGTTACCTGAACCTGACCGAGCTGGTATCGCGGACCTACGTGGAGGGGCAGCAGCGTGGCCTGCCTGTACTGGAGCGGGATTGGCTGGAGACGCATGCAGAAGGCCTGATTGCGCTTTCCGGTGGACGCAGTGGTGGTATCGGCCAGGCCCTGCTGGCTAATAAAAAAGAACTGGCCGCGCAGTTGCTGGCAGACTGGCAGCGGCTGTTTCCCGATAGCTTCTATATTGAATTGCAACGCACGGGTCGACCGGGCGAAGAGGCCTACCTGCATGAGGCAGTTGCCCTGGCCGCCGAACATGATGTGCCGGTGGTGGCCACCAATGATGTGCATTTTCTCAAGGCAGCTGAATTCGATGCGCATGAAGCGCGTGTTTGTATCAACGAAGGCCGTACCCTGGATGATCCGCGACGTCCGCATGACTTTACCGACCAGCAATACCTGCGCACAGCAGAAGAGATGCAGGAATTGTTTTCCGATATACCCGAGGCGCTGGAAAACAGCGTGGAAATTGCAAGGCGCTGCAACCTTGCGCTGGAGCTCGGCAAAAACTACCTGCCTGATTTTCCGGTTCCCGCCGGTACCACCCTGGCGGACTTTTTTCACCATGAGGCGTTCAGCGGCCTGGAAGACCGCTTTGTGCTGATTCTTGCCGCACAGTGCGGCGAGGTGGATGAAGCGGCGCTACGCAAGCAATACCACGAGCGGCTGCAAACAGAAATCGACGTGATCCTGGCGATGGGCTTTCCGGGATACTTTCTTATCGTTGCGGATTTCATCAAGTGGGCGAAGGCAAACGGCGTACCAGTAGGCCCCGGACGCGGCTCGGGTGCCGGTTCGCTGGTGGCCTATGCGCTGACCATTACCGATATCGACCCGCTTCGCTATGACCTGCTGTTCGAGCGTTTTCTCAACCCGGAACGTGTGTCGATGCCCGATTTCGATGTCGATTTCTGCATGGAGGGGCGCGACCGGGTGATCGACTATGTCGCCGAGCGCTACGGTCGTGACAAGGTCTCCCAGATCATCACCTATGGGTCCATGGCGGCCAAGGCGGTGGTCCGCGATGTCGGCCGCGTCCTCGGTCAGCCCTATGGTTTTGTCGACCGCATTGCCAAGCTGATTCCGTTCGAGATCGGCATCACGCTGGACAAGGCGCTGGAACAGGAACCCGCCCTTGCCGATCTGTACGATGAGGACGAGGGTGTGCGTTCGGTGATCGATCTGGCCCGCTCCCTCGAAGGGCTGGCGCGCAATGCCGGCAAGCACGCCGGGGGTGTTGTCATTGCACCATCAAAGCTGACCGACTTTACCCCGCTCTATTGTGAAGAGGGTGGCGGGGCGCTGGTCAGCCAGTTCGACAAGGACGATGTCGAGGCAGTCGGCCTGGTGAAGTTCGACTTCCTCGGCTTGCGCACGCTCACCATTATCGACTGGGCGCTGAAGACGATTAACCGCCAGCGAAAGGGCCGGGGCGAAGACCCGATTGATATTATTTCCCTTCCGCTGACGGACCCTGCGACCTATGACCTGCTGAAGGCCGCGTCGACAACGGCCATTTTCCAGCTGGAATCCAGCGGTATGAAAGACCTGATCCGGCGACTGCAGCCGGACTCCTTCGAGGACATTATTGCACTGGTCGCCCTGTTCCGGCCGGGGCCGCTGCAGTCCGGCATGGTCGATGATTTCATTGCGCGCAAGAAGGGCGCGAAGATCAAGTATCCACACCCCGATCTCGAACCAATTCTGAAACCCACCTACGGCATCATTCTTTACCAGGAGCAGGTGATGCAGATTGCCCAGGTGCTGGCCGGTTACACGCTGGGCGGCGCCGACATGCTGCGCCGCGCCATGGGCAAGAAGAAGCTGGAGGAAATGGCCAAGCAACGCAGCATCTTCCTTGCGGGTGCGCAAACACGCGGCGTGGATGAGCGTGTCGCGTCCGGTATTTTTGACCTGATGGAAAAATTCGCCGGTTACGGTTTCAACAAGAGCCATTCGGCGGCCTATGCCCTGATCTCTTACCAGACAGCCTGGCTGAAGTCGCATTATCCGGCGGCCTTCATGGCCGCGGTAATGTCGGCTGATATGGACAATACCGACAAGATCGTCCACCTGATTGCCGAGTGCCGGGACATGAAGCTCATGGTCGTGCCGCCTGATATCAACCGGTCCGATCATCATTTCACGGCGCTCTCGGGCAGCACTGTTGTCTACGGGCTCGGCGCTATCAAGGGCGTCGGCCAGGGTGCCATCGAGGGTATGCTGGCCGAGCGCGATTCGGGTGGTGAATTCACCGACCTGTTTGACCTGTGCCAGCGCGTCGACCTGCGCAAGGTCAACCGGCGTGTACTGCTTGCACTGATCCATGCGGGCGCACTTGACTCGATCGGTGAAACACGGGCATCGCAGCAGGCAAACCTGGCACAGGCGCTGAAACTTGCCGAGCAGCATGCACACAACCTCGATGCCGGGCAGACCGATTTGTTCGGCGAGGCGGATGCGGCCCCGCCATTGCCGACCAACAGGCAGGTGCTGCCGGAATGGGATGAGGAACAGCGCCTGCAAGGTGAAATGGATGCACTGGGCCTGTACCTCACCGGCCACCCGATTACCCGCTATGAGCAGGAGCTGGAAAATATTGTCAGCTGCAAGCTGGCGGCCCTGCCGTCACTCTGCACGAGTGCCGCGCCCGTTGAAAACAGCGAGCGCAAGGGCTGGCGCAGCGGCGCCGATGACCGCCCGGTGACGATTGCCGGCCTGGTGATGAGCATGCGCATCATCAAGACCCAGCGCGGCGGCAAGCTTGCATTCCTGACCCTTGACGACCGCACCGCGCGTATCGATGTGCGTGTTTTTCCCGAGATCTATGACAAGCACCAGGCGATGATCGGCAAGAACAAGATACTGGTAATCCAGGGCGGCCTTGGTGCGGATGACTACACCGGCGGCCAGCAGGTCACCGCGCAGACCATTCTCGACATCAATCAGGCACGCGAGACCTACGCCCGCCGGCTGGTCGTGGGCGTCGAGTCAAGGCAGGCCGGTAACGGTTTTGTCAGCGACCTCGCCGAGGTGCTGCAACCGTTTCGCGAAGGCCATTGCCACGTGTGCATCGATTATCACGGCAGCAAGGCCGAGGCGCGGGTGGCGCTGGGCGAGGCGTGGACGGTGCACCCGACCGATGAGTTGCTGCACCGCCTGCAGCAGTTGACCGGAAAGGATAGCGTGGTGGTGGAGTACAAGTAGCAGGTTCAAGGCGTCAGGGTATCAGTAAACATATATTCAGTGATCGTGCAGACAAACCGGTAGTTCAGGTACTTCGATCCCCGTGAAGTTATGATCAGAAAGTTGAAGAACGGGCAGTGCCGGATCTACTCCCGCAACAAGGACCCGGTGACCGGAACGCGACGCAACCTCGGTACGTTCAAGACCTGTGCCGCAGCTGAAAAGCATGAGCGTGAAATCCAGTTCTTCAAACGACACCATAAAGAGAGCGAAAGGGTGCCAATACAGTTTCATTCCAGCTAATGATGGATGACCTTTCAATATAGACTGCTGGCGGCGGTCTCGTAATCGGGTTTCTCTTTGGCCTTGTGATGCAGCGATCACGTTTTTGCCTGGTTGCCTGTGTATCCAGCATGCTGCTAGTCTGTGACTACCGCTACATCCAGGCATTCCTGGCCGCCTGGGCCGTTGCGATTGCCGGTACTGCCTTGCTGGAAAGCACACAGTTTGTCGCCATCGGTGATTCCGCCTACAGGTCTGCAAGGTTTGACTGGTTTGGTGCGCTGAGCGGCGGACTGCTGTTCGGTCTGGGAGCTGCGCTTGCCGGCGGCTGTGCCGTCCGCACCCTGATAAATACGGCGGAAGGTCAGATGGGTGGCCTGCTTGTCTTGCTGGTGATGTCGGCATTCTGCGGCATTACCCAGTATGGCCCGCTGGAACCTGTGCGTGTATCGCTCATGCAGCATACAGCCCTGCAGCTGGCTGCTGGCGACAGCGGCCTTGCTGCATTAACAGGTATCGCTCCCTGGATTACCGGTTTGGTCGTCGCAACAGCCTGCCTTGCATGCATCCGGATGCTTGGTCCGGTAAGGGGCAACGGAGCGCTGGTTCTTGCCGGTGGCAGCATCGGACTGCTGGTTGTGATGGCGTGGTTGTTTACCGGCTGGTTCGTTCAGGACCCGTTTGGCAGCAGCGTGCCGGGTGCGGCAATCATTACCGGGCCGCTGGCAAAATTCAGCTATTTTCTTGCTAGCGGAGCGGTTCCAGGCATGAGTTTCGGTATTGCATTTGTGCCGGGAATCCTTGCCGGTGCAATTGCCGGTGCCGTATTTTCAAAAACATTTCGTATAACACGTCCGGAACCTTCACGTTATCCGCATTACATTAGCGGTGGTATCTTTATGGGTGTCGGGGCGACCGTGGCAGGTGGCTGCAATATTGGCCAGGGGCTGAGCGGTGTCTCGACACTGTCGATTACCTCGTTGCTGGCAGTAGCAGCCATTATTACGGGTGCGGTAATCGGCGTTAAATGGTGGGAGCGGCATGTTTGAAATGATAACAGCATGGTCTATTTTGCCTGCCTTCCTGTCCGCCAGGTGATGCACCTGCTATCACTCAGTACTGTCCGCTGTCAGTCAGCCAGTAAAAGCGATACGGCGGCACCACCAGTTGATCCTTGAACATGGTTGGCGACTCACCGGAATAAAGATCCTGCAACTTGCTGTATTCGAAACGTCCGCGGTTGCTCAGGTTGCTCAGGGCAAGTGACTGGGGTGAACTGTCAAAATTACTGACTACCAGTATATTGTCGTTGAGCAGGAACGGATTGTTGCGCATGAACACGAACAGGTGCGGGTTGTCGGTATCCAGCAGTTCGCGGTTGTTATAGTCGGCAAAAGCGGGTGTGCTCTTGCGCACGGCGATCATTTTTTGCAGGCCTTCGAAAATGCGTTGCTCCAAAGTGCCATGCTGCTTGCGCAAGGCCGCTTTTTCCCAGTCGATATTCGGACGATGCATCCAGCGGTTGTCATTGGACTTGCTGACGTTTTCCTTGTAACTATAGTCATTGAGCGTGCCGATCTCGTCGCCGTAATACATCAGCGGGATGCCACCGAAGGACATGATCATGCTGTGCAGCAGCAGAATCTGGTTGATGCTTCGATCTATGGCGGACTCGTCGCCCGACTCCAGCGCGCTTTCCAGTCCGGCCAGGGAGGCGAGCGCGCCTGATATCCGGGCATCGCCGGTCTTGCTGTTCTGTGCGAAGGGCTGGCCACGGGCGGGCGAGCCGGCATAGAACCCGGAGAAATAATCGACCAGGAAGCGGCGGTGCGCAGCCGGCTCGTAGCCGGCCTTGTAAATATCCGCGTCATCGAAGCCCAGCCCGATATCATCGTGACAACGCACGTAGTTCAGCCATGTGGCGCGATCGAGTTTATCCGGCAGGCTGCGGGTACCATGGTTGAGCAGCTTTGTGTTCTTGGTCGCCAGCGCTTCCCACAGCAGTGCCATGTAGGTGGCGTTGTAGGCGATCTCACACTCCTTGGCGATGACCGCGTCCTCACCGAAGTACTTGATGATCTCGACCGGTGCAACGATGGCCTCGGCAATGAACAGCACACCGGGTGCCGTGACCTGGCTGCAATCCTTCATCAGCTGCAGGATCAGGTGCGCCTCGCGCTCGTTCCGGGAAGTCGTGCCGATCTTCTTCCACAGGAAGGCCACCGCGTCCAGGCGCACGATGTCCGCGCCCTGGTTGGCCCAGAAGAGGATGATATCCAGCATCTCGATAAACACCGCGGGATTACTGTAGTTCAGGTCCCACTGGTAGTTGTTGAATACCGTCATTACCCACTTGCCCATGACTTCGTCAAAGGTGAAATTGCCGGGTGCGGTCTCGGGAAAGACCTCGGGCAAGGTTTCCTCGAACATGTCCGGAATGTCACGATTGTCGAAAATGTAGTAATAGTCCTGGTATTTCTTCTCACCCTGGCGTGCGCGTTTGGCCCACTCATGCTCATCGGAAGTATGGTTTACCACCACGTCCAGGGTCAGCAGGACCTCGCGTTTACGCAAATCTCCTGCCAGGGCCCGCAGGTCTCCCAGTGTGCCGATGCGCTCATCCACATTGCGAAAATTGCTCACCGCATAACCACCATCGCTGGCTCCCTGCGGACATTCCAGGATGGGCATCACGTGCAGCATGTTGATACCGAGTTCCTGAAAGTAGCTGAGTCGTGACCTGAGTCCCTGCAGGTCATCGGCGAAGCCGTCGGGGTAGAGCGCCATGCCGACCCATTCCTGGCTGAGAAACCAGTTGTGATCCTGCTCGCGCATAATGTCCAGCTGCTTCAGATCGCTGCCGCGCTTGATGTACTGTGTCGCCATGACTTCCACCAGCCGTATCGCCTGGCTGTCGAAATCGTCGCGTTGACCATAGAGCTTGTGGAACAGCGAATAAATCGCATAGAAGTTACCGCCCAGCCGTGTATAAAAGTGGCGCAGGTCACGCCGGCGGATTTCGGGCTTGAGCTCGTCAAGTATCTTGTTCAGCAGTGAGTGTGATATCTGTTCGTACATAAGGTCAGCAGGCTGTTCAGGCCCCCGTGCTCCATTCATTGATAAAAGGTTGATAGAAGGTCGGGTCGCTCACCGTGGCGCCACGCCGGCCGACCAGTCTGGAGGCAAATAGCTGCGCCCGCTGCAAGGTGATGTCCAGCGGCCAGTCATTGCTCAGGCCGAGGATGATCACCGATGCGAAGGCATCGCCTGCCCCTACGGTATCCACCAGCTCGATATCACTGCCAGGCCGAACCCTGAAATATTCGCCCGTGTCGGTGAGCAACTCGGCGCCCTGTGCGCCGTGCGTCAGCACCAGCCCGTTGAGCCCATACTCGCCGAGAAAATCGCTCGCGCCTGACGCAGCACCCCTGGCGGGAGGGTAGAGTGTTTCCAGTTCATCGGTATTCAGCTTGACCCAGTCAGCCGTGCGCAGCATATCCTGTACCTGTTCCCGCTGCCACCATGGCGGACGCAGGTTCACGTCGATAAACACGGTCTGCGGGCCACATGCCTCGAGTTGTTCCAGGGTGTGGCGCGATGCCGCCTCGCGCAGGCCCAGGCTGCCATGATAGAGCAGGCCGCAATCCGCTGCCTGTGCGGGCGCCTCGATGGCATCCCAGGCGCTGGGCCGGACGATGTCATAGACGTTCTCGTCATCAACAAAGGTTACGTTTACCCGGCCTGTCGGGTGCGTCGGGTCTGCCTGCAGGCCGCTCGTATCCATGCCCCAGTCGCGCATGGCGGCGCGTACCTTCTCGCCATCCGGGTCGGTACCCACCCGGCTTATAAAGTAAGGCGCCTGGCCGAAGGCCTGCAGGTGCCAGGCAACATTAAAAGGTGCACCGCCGAGCACCCGCGTGCCGTCCGGAAAATGATCGAACAGTACCTCGCCGAAGATGCACAAACGCCTGTCATTCATGTCTGTTGTTCTACCATAGTGAAACCCATCCAGTCGATGCTGTGCGGGTGATAATGGGCAATACCTTCCAGCATGCCGGCACTGTAGTTACCGTTCATGCCCATGAAGTTTCCCTGTGCGATATAGAGCTGCTGGCTGTATCCCGCCTCATCGGCGAGTCGGCGTGCCAGTTTACGCACTGCCGGTTGACTGTTGGCCACCAGCACCGCCGGAACGGGACTGGCCAGCACCTCGATATCATTGCCGCTGTCGCCGCAAAACACGGTGTTCTCGTAACTGAAGCCATGGTGTTTCATGAGTGATTCCAGCGCATGGTATTTCGATGCCCGTGCCGGCAGTACGTCCAGCAGGCCGACACCTGCCGGCTCATCGACGCTCCAGATCAGGCTGGCATTCACGCCATGCGCCTCCAGCCGCTGCCGGATCTGTGCCGACAGGGTTTGACGATTGCTCTGCAGCGAGACGAAGTAGCTGAGCTTGTAGTCGTTCTGGCAGGCGTATCCCTGCGGGCGCAGCGCCGGCAGATCGTGCAGCAGGGCCATCAGTTCATCGCGCCGCTTGCCTGCCCAGTCCGGGGCGATTTCCTCCTCCCAGGATCGCTGGCGCAGCCAGTCCCTGTCCGGCCCGACGTGGTAGATGGTGGTGCCGACATCGCCGATGACGAAGTCCGGCAGCGGCAAACAGTAATTGGTGATGGCCTTCTCCACCAGCGCGCGATGGCGCCCGCTGACATAGGCGAGGGTAACCCCGGGGTGTGCCGCCAGCGCGTCGAAATGCCTTCTCGCTGCGGGCGATTCCGGCTGCGGGCCGTTCGCGATCAGCGTGCGGTCGAGGTCGGTACAGATAAGCAGCTTCTCAGCCATTTGTCGCCGGTACCTTGCAGTTGCTGAAAAAATCATAGTGCTCGATGGCCTCGAGTATACCCAGTGCATGCGACTGGCCGGCGAAATAGATGCGCTCCTGGTCCACCAGTTGTGACAGTTCCTCGTGGTGTCGATTAGCGACCACAACGGCCAGCGTGTTGCCGCGCATCATGTCCTCGTCGGCACCCGAGCCGCCCGCTGCGAGGATGTGTTCGAGGGGGATGTCGAGTCGCTGCGAGACATAACGCAGCGCCTGCCCCTTTGAGGCACGCGAGGGCACGATGTCGAGGAACTGACCGAAGGAGAAGATGACATTGGCGGTCAGTTCCTTCTGCCGGATCAGTGCAATGATCTCATCCACCTTGGGCGTCTTCAGCGGATCGTAGTAGTAGGACAGTTTGAACGGCGTCTGCTGGGTCCTTGGCTGGGGCTTAAGGCCCGGCAGTTCGGCCAGCACACGGCGCACCTGCTGCGCGTTCCAGTGGTGATCGATATGCTCGGCCCAGTAATTATCCTCGGTCAATGCCTGGCCATAATGGATGCGCGTGCCCAGGCTGCTGATCAGCACGTCCGGTGTCGGGATGGCGTTCTTTTTCATCAGCGCCAGTGCGCTATCGATGCGCCGCCCGGTGGCGATGCCAAAGGTGACGCACTTGCGGTTTTCACGCACTGCCTCGATAAAGTGCTGCAGTGCGGTTCTGTTGCCGAGCAGGTTCTGGTCGAGGTCTGTAAAGATGGCACGGTCACGGTAGCGCAGGGCCCGCGGCGCCGGTTGTTCACGGGGTATAGGCTGCTCCTTGCCGGGCAGAGTTTTGATCCTGTCAAGATAGCTCGCGGTATGGGCCTGCCAGGCATAGTAGCGCCGCACCCCCCTGATGCCGTTTTGCGATGCCCGTGCCCAGGCCTTGTCATCGCGCAGCAGCGTGAGCAATGCAGCGGTGATGGCGGCCTTGTCCAGCGGATCAACCAGTACACCGTTATTGCAGTTGCCGATGATATCCACCGGGCCGCCGTTCTCGGTCGCCACCACGGGCAGGCCGCTGGCTGCGGCCTCCAGCAGGGTCAGGCCAAAGGGTTCGGTCAGTGCCGGGTTGATGAAGACGCCGCCGCTGGCGGCAGCCAGGCGGTAGATATCCGGCACCTCATCGGCACGGTGACTCTTGGGAATGGCGACTCTGCCGTAGAGGTCATAGCTGTCGATGAGCAGCAGCAGGTTGGTGAGCACCGATTCGGCGCCGCTGTCCATGTCACGGATATCATCGCGGCTGCCGGCGATGATCAGCAGGTTGGCTGTTTGCTGCAATGCCTTTGATTCACCGTAGGCCTCAACCAGCATAAGAATATTCTTGCGCTCGTCCGGTCGCGACAGGGCCAGTATCAAGGGCTTTTCAGCTGCAGTGAGAAAACGCTGTACCTGCTTTGCAAAAGCGATTTGCTCGCCTTTGACTGGCGGATGAAACTGCTGCAGATCGGTGCCCGGCGGGATGACCGTCATGCGCCGGGGATCGTAGTAATTGTAGAGTCCGTATTGTTCCTCTATTTCATTGTGAGTGCTGGTGATCACCAGGTCGGCGTTGGCCAGGACTTCTTCCTCGGCATCGATGCGTCGTTCAATGTTATAGGTATGTTCGATTGCCTCCCGCGACAGGCCGCGGGCCAGCAGTCGTTTGCGTTTGTCGCGACCGAGCGAATGGCCGGTGTGGATGAGAGGGATACCGAGCAGGTTGGCGAGCCGCACACCCACATAGCCCGCATCGGCATAGTGAGAGTGCACCAGGTCCGGCATGCGCGGCTGCTGGTTGAGCCAGTTGACCAGGTTGTCCAGAAAGCTGTCGAGGTGGTCCCACAACTGTTCCTTGGGGATGTATTCATCGGGCCCGGCATCGATACGAACGATGCGGGCATTGTCCGACATTAACTCGATACGCTCGGCATAATCGTCGCTGATTGACGGATCAGTCAGCCGGCGCGTAACCAGGTCGACACGCTCGATGCCTTCCTGATCGGCCAGCGCCCTGGCCAGGTCGACCACGTACTTCGTCTGTCCACCGGTGTCTGCGTCACGGCCCAGCTCCATGTCATGGCCCCGGATCAGGCCATGGACGCTGATCAGAAGCAGGTATATCCCGTTGCTTTCGGTTCTCATAGGCATCCTTGTATATAGAGTTTTGTCTGCTGCATCCTGCTGCATGTTTTACCCTGCTTCATGGCTTGCGAAGTGATGGATTCAGGACAGTCAACAGAGGTAATTTCCAGCAAGCATGTGAAGCATATGTTACCACCAATTCTGCGTGCCACTGGCCGTGTTCGAACATACCATCCGCGCGTGCGCCACGCCGTTACGGCCGCCTGCAGCCGTCGGCCGCTGCTATTTTACCCGGCCGGCGCTACTTGTTTCTCAGGGGTGAAAACGGTACCTTTTCCTTATACAGGTACTTTCCTGCCACGGAAGCGCTAATGAATATCAACTTTCTTGACTTTGAGCAGCCGATTGCCGAGATGGAGGCGAAGATCGATGAGCTGCACTTTGTCAGTGATGACGCGGACGTAAATATTGCCGACGAGGTCAAGAAGCTCAGGGAAAAGAGCCAGGCCATGACCGAGACGATTTTTTCGAATCTTACTTCCTGGCAGATCTCGCAGCTGGCACGTCACCCGCAGCGCCCCTACACGCTGGACTATATCGAGCGCATTTTTACGGATTTCGAGGAACTCCATGGAGACCGTCATTTTGCTGATGACCACGCCATCGTTGGCGGGGTCGCACGTCTCGATGGCATTCCCGTGATGGTGATCGGCCAGCAAAAGGGCAGGGACACCAAGGAAAAACTGCAGCGTAATTTCGGTATGCCGCGACCGGAAGGTTATCGCAAGGCACTGCGCCTGATGAAGATGGCCGAAAAATTCAACATGCCGGTGCTGACATTTATTGACACGCCAGGCGCCTATCCGGGTATCGGCGCGGAAGAACGGGGCCAGAGCGAGGCCATTGCCAGGAACCTGCTGGAGATGGCGCAGCTGCGCACACCGGTTATCTGTACCGTGATTGGTGAAGGCGGCTCCGGCGGGGCGCTGGCGATTGGCGTCGGTGACCGGACCTTCATGCTGCAGTACAGCACCTATTCAGTGATCTCGCCGGAGGGGTGTGCATCGATCCTCTGGAAAAGTGCCGACAAGGCAGCGGATGCAGCCGAGGCCCTTGGTATTACCTCTGCCAAGCTGTTCAAGCTCGGGCTGATCGACAAGGTCATAGACGAGCCGCTCGGCGGCGCGCATCGTGATGTCGATGCCACGGCCGGGAGCATCAAGGCCGCATTGCTCGAGGCGCTGGCAAAGTTACAGAAACACGACCATGACAAGTTGGTGAAGGCGCGTTACAAACGCTTGATGGATTATGGCGAGTTTAAATAAACGCGGCTTTATCATGTAGCGCTCACCCCGGCCCTTGTGCCATGCAATTCTCTCCTGAAAATCTCCACCGGCAACTGCTGCTGCATCCGGCATCTGCTTACCGGGTTGCCTACAGTGGCGGGCTGGATTCGCATGTGCTGTTGCATGCACTGCTGCGTTTGCGCGACCGGCTGGCGGTGGAGATCGGGGCGGTACACGTGAATCATTCCCTGCATGCCGATGCCGATCGCTGGGAAGATCATTGCCGGCTTGTCTGCGCGGCACTTGGTGTTGGTTACGAGTCCCTGCGTGTCGATGCCGCTGCCGCACCGGGCGACAGTCCGGAAGCCGCCGCCAGGGATGCCCGCTATGCGGCATTGGCCGGGTGGTTGCCAGCCGATGTCTGCCTGCTGAGTGCGCAGCACCGCGATGACCAGGCGGAAACCCTGTTGTTGCAGTTGCTGCGCGGCAGCGGCGTGAATGGCCTTGCGGCCATG
Organism: Gammaproteobacteria bacterium; assembly: GCA_049667605.1. Classification (GTDB taxonomy): domain Bacteria; phylum Pseudomonadota; class Gammaproteobacteria; order UBA9214; family UBA9214; genus UBA9214. The sequence continues at coordinate 373 of JBATIF010000191.1, read as the reverse complement.
CCGCGGCTCTGTGAACTCGGTCGCGGGCAACTTCTGCGTCCCCTGCTGGCCTTTACCCGCCGGCAATTACAGGCCTATGCCGAGGCAAACGGACTCCGCTGGATTGAAGACCCCACTAACCGCGATCCGGCCTTCGACCGCAACTTCCTGCGCGCGCATATCTTTCCCGTGCTGCAGGAGCGCTGGCCCGCGGCGAGCGCCGCCCTGTCGCGCAGTGCGGCACATTGTGCCGAGGCGGCAGGGCTGTTGCAGCAACTGGCAGGGCGAGACCTGGTAGATATCCAGGGGGGTGGCAGGGACAGGCTGTCGCTGGCCGGGCTGGCCAGGTTGCCGCAGCAACGCCAGCGCAACGTGCTGCGTCACTGGATACGGC
>JBATIF010000190.1:0-1722 GCA_049667605.1 Gammaproteobacteria bacterium | reverse complement strand
CACTTGCCCTGGCCTTGGCGCGACGCCTGGATTCGGAGCAAGAAGATGACTGACGCCATCATCTGGCTGGTCGCCCTCCCGTTGACCGGAGCGCTTGCTGCACTGGTGTTGCCGCGTGCCGCAACGGCTGTTGCTATGGGAACCGGACTGGCAACCACAGTTGCCGCCGGCGCCCTGCTCTACGGCGTGTCGGCACGGGGTGCGCTGCACTACGAAGTCGGTGGCTGGGCGGCCGGGCTCGGGATTGCACTGCGCGCCGATGGCCTGTCGGGACTGCTGCTGATAATGATCGCGCTGGTAATGCTCGCGACCAGCGTCTACGCAAGCGCCTACTTCAGGCAAGCGGACGAGCGTGCCCGCTTTTGGCCATTATGGCTGTTGTTGTGGACCGCGCTGAACGCCCTGCTGCTGTCCGGCGATCTGTTCAACCTCTATGTCACGCTGGAGCTGCTGGGACTTAGCGCGGTTGCGCTGGCGGCGATCGCGGGCAAGCGCGCCGCGGTCGAGGCGGCCCTGCGCTACCTGCTGGTCGGCTTGCTGGGCTCGATGCTGTTCCTCGCCGGGGTGAGCCTGATCTATGCCGGTTATGGAACGCTCGACATGGGGCAACTGGCACGCACCCTGGTGGCCGAACCGGTTGCCTGGTCGGCCCTGGCACTGATGACCACCGGGCTGTTGTTGAAGACCGCCCTGTTCCCGCTGCACTTCTGGCTGCCACCGGCACACGCAAGTGCACCGGCACCGGTTAGTGCCGTGCTGTCGGCGCTGGTCGTCAAGGCGGCCTTCTATCTCGTGTTGCGCCTGTGGCTGGATGTCTTCGCAAACGTTATCACACCGGCCGCGGCCAATCTGCTTGGTCTGCTGGGTGCCGGCGCGGTGCTGTGGGGATCATGGCATGCACTGCAGGCCAAACGGCTCAAACTGCTCGCGGCTTATTCTACCGTTGCCCAGCTGGGCTACCTGTTCCTGTTCTTTCCGTTGCTGCAGGCCCTGCCGCCTGGTGCGACCCGTGAACTTGCAGCGGGCGGACTGGTGATGCTGGCCCTGACCCACGGTTTTGCCAAGGCCGGTCTGTTTCTGGCGATCGGCATTATCCAGCAGCGTTGCGGTCACGACACCATCAGCGATCTGGACGGCACCGCCCAGCGCCTGCCTGCCACCACCTTTGCCATCGCGCTGGCTGGTGTGGCCCTCATCGGCCTGCCACCCAGTGGCGCCTTCCTTGGCAAGTGGCAATTACTTGCCGGCGCTGTCGAAACCGGTCAGTGGTTATGGCTCGTGGTAACAGCGGTCGGTTCACTGATGGCCGCGGCCTATATATTTCGCGTGCTTGGCCACGCCTTTGGCCACCGGCCGTATCCCCACCAGCCGCTGACGGTGGCGATTGAGGAGTGGCCGGCACTGCTGCTCACGTCCATGGCGGCGCTGGGAATGGGCCTCGCCGGCGCTTCGGTATGGGAACTGGTGGAGATCGGGAGATGAACCTGGACACCTGGCTGCCGTTGCTGGTGGTGGCAAGTTCCCTGCTGCCGGGACTGGTCATATTTTTCCTTAAGGAAAGCAGCCACCGGCTGCGCACCGTGCTTAATCTGGGCGGTGCGCTGCTCAAGCTGGTGCTGGTCGGCACCCTGATCTGGGGCGTGTTTCACGAACATGTCTACGAGACCCGCTGGACGCTGGCCCCCGGCCTGGACCTTGTGCTGCATGCCGATACACTCTCCG
>JBATIF010000189.1:0-8967 GCA_049667605.1 Gammaproteobacteria bacterium | reverse complement strand
CGGTTTCTGTGTGTAGATAACAGTCATACCTATGTGAAACTCGAGGATGTCATCGCCCACAACCTTGACCTGCTGTTCCCGTCCATGGAAATCTCCGCCTGTGAACTATTCCGGGTTACACGCAATGCCGTCGTGGAAATGGAGGAAGAAGAGGCCGACGATCTGCTGGCAATGATCGAAACCGAGCTGCGCGACCGGCATTTCGCTCCCATTGTGCGCCTGCAGATCGAAAAAGGAATGAACCCGACCCACAAGGGCATGCTGGCCGCCGAACTCGGACTGGATGAAGAGGCCGATGTCTACGGCATCGAATCGCTGATGGCCATGCGCGACCTGTTCGAGATTGCCGGCCTGGATTTCCCCGAACTGCATGATCCGCCCCACAAGCCGGTCGAGCATACCCGGCTGGTGCACGATCCCCGCAACATTTTTCACATTATCCGGGAACGCGGCGCCCTGTTACTGCAGCACCCCTATGAATCCTTCACTACCAGCGTCGAGCGTTTTCTGCGCACTGCCAGTGAAGATCCCAAGGTGCTTGCCATCAAGATGACGCTGTATCGCACCTCGGAAGACAGCTCCATTGTCGACTCACTCGTTAATGCCGCACGCAACGGCAAGCAAGTCGCGGTGCTCGTTGAACTCAAGGCACGTTTCGATGAGGCCGCGAATATTCGCTGGGCGCGACGCATGGAACAGGCCGGCATCCATGTCACCTATGGTGTCGTTGGCCTGAAGACGCACAGCAAGGTTATCCTGGTGGTGCGCAAGGACTACAATGGCCTGCGGCGCTATGCCCATATCGGGACCGGCAACTACCACGCCGGTACCGCACGCCTGTATTGCGATCTCGGCATGCTGACCTGCGATGGCGAAATCGCACAGGACCTCACCGAACTGTTCAATTACCTGACCGGTTACTCACCACCGCCGCGCTATCGCAAGATACTGACCTCGCCGTATACCCTGAAAAAGGCCCTGATTGATAAAATCGACCGCGAAATAAAGCTTCACAGCGCAGCGACACCGGGGCTGATCCAGTTTAAGATGAATGCCCTCGAAGATGTGGATATCACCCGGGCCCTGTACCGCGCCTCCCGGGCGGGCGTCAAGATAGACCTGATCATTCGCGATACCTGCCGCCTGCGGCCGGGTCTGCCGGGCCTGACCGAAAATACTCATGTGATTGGTGTAATCGGCCGCTTCCTGGAGCATGCCAGGATTTATTATTTCCAGAACGGGGGTGAGGAGGAATACTTCATCGGTTCCGCCGACCTGATGAAGCGCAACCTGGAAAGCCGCGTGGAAGTCGTGACGCCCGTGGAGGATCCGAAGCTGCGCCAGGAACTGCGCCTCATCATCGATGTGCAGCTGTCCAGCCGCAAGGATGTCTGGGAAATGCAGTCGGATGGCAGCTATATCGAACGCAAGGATACCGCCGCCAAGAAGAGCCTCAGCTCACAGGAGACCTTCATCGCACTCGCGCAGAAACGCATGGCCGCGGCATCGAAACACCAGCAAGCCAAGTTACGCAAGAAGCTGCTCAACCATTTTCATAATCGCCTGAAACTCAGCGAGTGATTGAGCTTCCTGAAATACCCGAATGTCCCGGGAGAAAGAATCAGCCGTTGCACGGAGCCCTGTAATGACCAAAAAAGAAGGCAGTAAACCGATCCTGGTTCCCGTTGATTTTTCAGTCCACGCTGAAACCGCAATGGTCTTCGCGGCAGAACTGGCGGAAAAGCTGGAAAGCAAGCTCGTCATACTGCACGTTGTCCATGATCCGGGCAACGCACCGGGTTACTATTCCGTCAAGGGAAGAGGCAAGCAACTGCGGCGCATGGAAGATGTTGCCGCCGAAATGCTGGCGGAGTTTTTAGAGAAGATGCAGAAAAAACATCCCGGACTGACTGCCCTGGGGCACGCCACGACCATGCTGGTTGTCGGGCTGCCGGTCAACCGGATCATGGAGGCGGCTGAAAAAGTCCATGCGCGCATGATCGTCATGGCTAGCCAGGGAAGGACCGGGCTTGCGCATGCCCTGCTCGGCTCCAAGGCGGAACAGGTTGTGCGCCTGGCACCCGTCCCGGTGATGATCGTCAAGGGCGGAAAAAAACACAAGCCCTGAAGAAAAGTGCTGGCAGCCAGCGGAGATCGGATGCTGCTGCGTCCGGGCCGCCCACGGATTTATCCATCCAGTAACAACAAACCGTTCTCGTGAGGGGAATACACATGTTTAGCAATTTCCGACCGGCAGGTCCGGTCACATCATCGCCTCGCTTTTTGCTGGCGGCACTGGCCGCACTAGCCGTACTTGCGGTCACCCCGGCCTTCGCCGCATCCGCCAATGACGCCGGCATCGAGTGGTTCAATATGGGGATGAAGCTGCTTGGCGGACTTGCCCTGTTCCTGTTCGGCATGGAGCAAATGGCGGATTCACTCAAGGCAGTCGCCGGTGAGCGCATGAAGATTATCCTGGCGAAACTCACCACCAACCGCTTCATGGGTGCGATTACCGGGGCCTTCGTAACCGCCATCATCCAGTCCTCGTCGGTGACCACGGTGCTGGTCGTGGGTTTCATTACCGCCGGGCTGATGTCGATGGCGCAATCCATCGGCATCATCATGGGCGCGAATATCGGCACCACGATCACGGCCCAGATCGTCGCCTTCAAGGTAACAAAGTTTGCCTTGCTGATGGTCGCCGTTGGCTTCGGCATGTTGTTCACCTCCAAACAGGAGAAGATCAAGCAATACGGCGGCATGATCATGGGGCTCGGGCTGGTATTCTTCGGCATGGGCGTTATGAGTGAGGCCATGAGCCCGTTACGCAGCTACCAGCCGTTTCTCGACCTGATGACACGCATGGAGAATCCGCTCATCGGGATCCTGGTGGCCGCCGGCTTCACCGGCCTGATCCAGTCGTCCTCGGCCACCACCGGCATCGTCATCGTCATGGCCACCCAGGGTTTTATTACTCTGGAGGCCGGTATCGCCCTGGCCTTCGGCGCCAATATCGGCACCTGTGTGACCGCCATGCTTGCCGCGATCGGCAAGCCGCGAGAGGCCGTTCGGGCCGCCGCGGTACATGTCCTGTTCAACGTCTTTGGTGTACTGCTATGGGTTAGCTTCATCCCTCACCTGGCCGAGTTTGTCGCCTGGTTTTCGCCGGCCCACCCGGAGTTGGCAGGCACCGACAGGCTGGCCGCCGAGGCGCCGCGGCAGATCGCCAATGCCCACACCGTCTTCAACATCGCGAATACGCTGATTTTTATCGGCTTCACCAGCCAGTTTGCCCGCCTGGTGGAGAAACTGGTTCCGGATAAACCTGTAAAGGAGCTACTCATCGCCGAGCCGAAGTATCTCGACGAGGAACTCCTCGATACCCCCTCGCTGGCACTTGACCGGGCACGCCTCGAGATCGGCCACATGGGCGAGCGCGTCCAGGTGATGCTGGAAGGCATTATGAGTGCCATTATCAACGCCGACCGGAGCATGCTGAAAAAGATTGCCATGATCGATGACGAGGTCGATATCCTGCATGGTCATATCGTCACCTACCTGGGACGCATCAGCCGCAAAGCACTGACCGAGCAACAGACCGATTTGCTTGTCAAGCTCATGGGTGCCAGCAACGACCTGGAAAATATCGGCGATGTTATCGAAACCGACCTGGTCTACCTGGGCAACGAGGGCATCGATGAGCAGGTATCGATCAGCGAGGAAACACGCGAGGTACTGCGCAAACTGCACGACGTGGTGACGAGTACCGCGGAGCTGGCCATTGATGCGGTCATGGGAAATGACCAGCAGGCGGCGCACGAAGTCATAGCCATGAAGTCCGACATCAACCGCCTGATGGAATCCGCCGCCATGCATGAATCACGGCGCCTGGTTGCCGAAGAACCGAACAGGCTGGCCGCCTATACCCTCGAGATTGACATCATCGAGAAACTCAAACGTATTTATTACTTTTCCAAGCGCATGGCCAAGGCTGTCATGCCCGAGGAGGTTTCCGAAAATGAAGCGTGACCAGATCCGTGGAGCATCCCGGGCAATGCCCGTCAGGATGAATTCACGCTTCCCCCGATGCACCGCAGGCATAACATAACATGCATGGCTCCGAGGCGGCGGCCGCGCACATTATATTCGGATGGAACCCGCTCTGGGTTGCCTCGATCCTGTTTGTCGTCACCTATGCCGTGATTGTCTCGGAAAAGGTAAACCGGGCAATCGTTTCACTGCTGGGTGCCGGGCTGATGATCATGCTCGGCGTCATCAACCAGGAAACCGCCATCAGCGGTATTGATTTCAATACCCTTGGACTGCTGATCGGAATGATGGTTATTGTCGCGATCACCAAACGCAGCGGTGTCTTTCAGTTCATCGCCGTCTGGTCGGCGAAGCAGGTAAAAGCCAGCCCCTGGGGAATACTGCTGATGCTGTCGGTGGTGACGGCGGTTTTCTCCGCCCTGCTCGACAATGTCACCACGGTCCTGCTGATTGCACCGGTTACCCTGCTCATCTGTCACGAACTGGACCTCGCCCCCTACCCGTTCCTGTTTGCCGAGATCTTCGCATCGAATATCGGCGGGACGGCAACCCTGATCGGTGACCCGCCCAATATCATGATCGGTTCCGCCGTGAAGCTTACATTCAACGATTTCCTGTTCAATCTTGCTCCGATAGTGCCGGTGATCCTGCTGGTGACGCTGGGTATTATTTATGCCGTCTGGGGGCGCAAACTAAAGGCAACGGATGATGCCCGCAGCCGAATAATGCAATTCAGGGAGCGAGATGCCATCACCGACACCACCCTGCTGAAACAGTCGCTGTTCGTACTGTTCCTGGTGATCGGCGGATTTGTGATGGCACATCCGTTTAAACTGGAGCCGGCAACCATCGCCATGTCCGGTGCAGCGCTGTTGCTGTTGCTGTCAAACCTGCACAACAATGCCGAAAAGCAGTCGGAAAATGTGCACACGATCTTTGGCAAGGTCGAATGGGTGACGATTTTTTTCTTCGTTGGCCTGTTTATCGCGGTAAAAGGTATCGAGGAGGCGGGGCTGCTGAAAATACTCGCTGACAAGGCACTCAACATTACCGGCGGGGATATGGCCCTGACGGCAATGACCATCCTCTGGGTCTCGGCTATCGCCTCGGCCCTGGTGGACAACATTCCGTTCGTCGCCACCATGATTCCACTGATCAAGTCGATGGCGCCGACCTTCGGCGGCAGCGAGAATCTCATGCCACTGTGGTGGTCACTGGCGCTCGGCGCCTGCCTGGGCGGCAATGGCTCACTCGTCGGCGCCAGCGCCAACCTGATCGTTGCCGGCTTCGCCGAGCGCTCGGGACACCGCATCCGCTTCCTGCCATTCATGGCGGGCGCCTTTCCCCTGATGCTGCTCAGCATTGCGATCGCCAGCGTCTATATTCACTTTCGCTACCTGTAGATACCATTATGAGACTGAAAACAATACTGACCCCGACGAAAGTCGCCACGGCGGGAATGAGCGTGCGGGAACTGTTCCTGGAATGCAGCAGGGCCAACATTCCCGCCCTGCCTTTCTGCACCAAGTCAGGCCGCATCAAGGGCCGGGTGACGCTGAAAAATATCCTGAAAATCTCCCTCCTGCCCGACTACATGATCGAGTCTGCCAGGATCCTGGGAGAAGACATGGCAATTCTGGATGATGTGGAGGCCACGGCAAAGTTACTGCTCAATGCCCCCGTGGACGCTTATGCGCAGGAGGAACCGGCCCTGTCATTGGGCTCCGATACCCCGCTTATCAAGGCGCTGGCCCTGATGGAACAAAACGACACCAGTTACCTGTTTGTCGTAGATGAGGGTCAATACAAGGGTGCTGTGACGATCCAGAGCCTCGCGAGGATGTTTACACAGCTGGACCAGCAGGGTTGAGCACGAACTTCAGAATACTTCGCAGCCGGGTACATGCCGGCTGGAGAACCTAGACGCCGGCGCGGGATTCGGAGATTGCCGGATCACCTGAAAGAGGACGGGTAAAGGGCACCTTGATGATGCCATCGCGGACGAATCCGGATGGCTTGCCGATTTCGTCATAGCGTACACAGGTGTTGTCTGCAAACTGGAAATCACCGATATAGCGATGTGATATCTTGTGCTTGAGATTGTCGGCGTATTTCAGACCGAGAAAATGGCTGACAAGACCCCGTATCACGCCGGCATGGGCCACAATCAGAACTGTTCGCTGTGAATGTTTCTCTGCCAGGGATAATATAAAACTGACGCTGCGCTGCTGCATCTGGCGAAAGCTCTCGCCTTGCGGATAGACAAAATCCGGGTCCTTCTTGTGTTGCGGATAGTGCTCGGCGACCCATTTCTTTTTCTTTTTGTACAGGTTGCCGTAGTTGACCTCGTTCAGCGCTGGAGTGTCATGGATGATATTGATACCGAGGCGCCTGGCGTGAAACATCGCGGTTTGCCTGGCACGTTCCAGGTCGCTGGAGTAGACGGCGTCGAAGCTGAGCCCGTGCTCCACCAGCCGCTCGCCGACGAACTCCATATCGGCCCGCCAGCCGCTGTCACGCGGCGAATCACCCCAACCCAGAATCTCCTCAGCAGCGTTAAAGAGTGTTTTATAGTGCCTGGTTATGATCGCGCGCATGGAGGAAAGATAACAAGTTATAACAACAATGTAAAAAGTCATTCAACAAGGTCACTTAAGCACCTCACTGCTATGAGTACGGCAGGTTATATACCTCCAGTCCATCGGCGTAGTCGGGGATCCGGACCAGCGTCGGCAAGGTCACTTTACGGACAATGACTTCTTCTTTTTATCGCTGCTGTCGTCCACCTGCCAGCTGATGCGGACATTGAAACGGTTACGATTGTCTTCCCGGGCAGCGGTAACCTTGAGGTCGAGCAGACCCTCGGGTCGCATGACAATTTTTTCGTCTTCATCACTAAAGGTGATTTTCCCCCTGGCAATGCCATTACTGATGGCTTGCAGAATATCCTGAATGGAATTTGCATCCTGCAGCGACTGGTGACGGAAACTTCTTTTCCCACTTCTCATGATTATTTATCCGTTGTCAGCATTCCCTGTTAACTGCCCTGGCTGCGGAAATGACGATTTAGTTGCTGATTGATTCCGGGTCAAATACCTTGATGTAAGGATAGTCGCTGCTGATACCCATCACCAGCCCCTCCGGCCGGAAGATGGTGACCGCTGCCCCCTGCCCTTCAAGGCCTTCCTTTTTCCTCGTGTTGCGATCCAGCGTGGTATCACATTCGAAATTGACCATGCCTTTCCTCAACATGACCCTTTGTCCGTGGCGCAGGTTACGATGTCCGTGAACAATGGCATGCACTCCGCTTTTTTTATGCAGCAGCTTCACGCCATGGCGGGTCAGGGGCATGTCTATCGAACGGTACTTGGTGCGGATGATATTTGCCATGGGGCCATAGTAGAAGTCAAACGGGTCCCTGTGCAACTGCTTGCGGAACTCCCGGTTGATGTGTTTCATGCCTTTTTTACTAATCAATCTGGCCATGCGGTCATCGATGCCGGCATGCACAAAAATGAAAGAACCTTCGCGGCGACCGAGCTTCATGCGTTTATAAAACCACGCGTATTCACCTTTTGGATGGAGAAACAATTCCTGCCATTTTCTTGCAGCCGCGTACACCATGCGCAGGGAAAGCCCCGCCTTCTCGCAATCCGCCTCAAAATGCTTCAGCTTCTTGCGCAGTTTTCGCACCTCGTGCTCGATGGTTGCATCCGGCATTGCCCAGGCGGCCAGCTGTGGAAAGTCCCGAAACCAGCTTTGCGGGGGGAACAGCCGTCGTCTGCATTCGCGGGTGTCCGGTACTCCGTGAAATGCATTTTTTCCCTGCAGATAGCGGTCACGGATTTCTGCCAGAAACGGAATCATCTTCGGCCCCATGCGTATAAAGAAATGATCGACCCTCGGGTCCGGCGCCATGCCGACCTTGTTTATGCCAACCATCATGCGCACGTCATGATTTCCGGCCAGCAACTCAACATCAGCGCCACTATCGATCAGCAACCGGATTAGCTGCAACAAACGCAGCGTGCTTGGGCCCTTGTCAAAACAATCACCGCCGATGATGAAGCGCGCCTTGCGCCCTGACTTTGTCAGTCTGAAATCCTTGTCCCGGGGACCGTTCTTCTCCACGCCACCCGAGGCAACCAGCGAGGCCATGAAGGCATCGGCATCGGCATGCATGTCGGAGATGAAATACAGGGTCCGTTTCGGCCACTTCCAGGGTTCCCTGCCAATCGCGATGTGCATCTCGCGTGCATAGGCGGCACTGTGGTATTTGTCTTTTTTTACCGAACGCTGCTTACCCAGCAGCCAGACTTGCCCGCGCTCCGGCAGACTCGCCTCGATCCACGACCGTCCCTTGTATCGGGGCATGTGCTTTAATTTTTTTTTCGGCGGCATGGCCTGTTTCCCCAGCTAGTGTACTGGCTCAAACTGTTAAAGAAATATTTTGGCCACGGAAGCACACGGAAATACATGGAAAGTTTTCCAGTCAGATAATAATTCTTCCGTGTATTTCCGTGTGCTTCCGTGGCAATCAATAAAGACCGGCACTAGTCTGTAAACGGGCTGTGCCCCGGGCGTACCTTCCATTCTCCCCCGACGTGGATCCATTTTCCATCAGCCAGGTACTCGAGCAAGACCGGCTGGCAATGAAACATGCTGAGCTGCCTGAGTTGCCCGATCGCCAGCACTCCAAGGTGGCAGGCCGCGTGCCGGAAAGCGGCACCATGGCCGACGAAGATCTTTACCCTGTCGTGTTCACCCGGCAAAATGGCCGCCATCGACTGCGACAGGTGGCCGGCCACCCGTGCGCCGGCCTCGAGCAGGGATTCTGCGCCCTGTAGCGGCAGGCGGTAGTGACTGTCCGCCTTCCAGTCCCCGGGCGGAGCGGCAAAACGCGGGTCCTGCCGC
>JBATIF010000188.1:0-5897 GCA_049667605.1 Gammaproteobacteria bacterium | reverse complement strand
TGGCAGGGCCGGTGCGGCAGTCATCCAGATCGACGAAGTGCGGTCCCTGTTCCGTCCACAGGATATTCCCCGGGTGGCAGTCGCCGTGCAGGCGCAGCTGCCGAATGTTCCCGGCACCTGCAAAGATTGCGCTGATCTGCACCAGCAGGTCTTGCGACAGCGTCGTGTAGGCCTCTTCAATGTGGGCGGGTATGAAATTGTTTTCCAGCAGGACGGTGCGCGACTGGTGACCAAAGCTGTCGATGTCCAGCACCGGCCGGTGGCTGAATGGCCGGGTTGCGCCAACGGCATGCATGCGGGCAATAAAACGTCCCATCCATTCGCGTTCCTCACGCGAGTTCAATTCGGGCCAGTGACCACTCTGGCGGGGGTAGACGGCCAGCCGGTAGCCCTGCCAGTCGTGCAGGGTTGATCCATCGATGGACAGCGGGGCAATCACGGGGAGTTCCGCCTCCGCGAGTTCGAGTGCAAAGGCATGTTCCTCGAGGATGGCCTCGCTTGACCAGCGTCCCGGCCGGTAAATCTTGGCGATCACCGGTGTTCCGTCTTCCACGCCGACCTGGTATACCCGGTTCTCATAACTGTTGAGCGCCAGCAGCCGCCCATCACTCCGGTAGCCACAATCCTCGATTGCATCCAGCAGGGTGTCCGGTGTCAGGCCCGAATAATCGACAGGTGTCGTTGCGGGGATGTTCACGGCGACCGCTTGCACGAGTCGCGTTCAGGTTGCAGATTGCCGGCAGCCATATCAGTGCCGGCTTTCCTTGATCTGCTCGTAGGCGGCCTTGATGGTCTGGGTTTTATCGGTGGCAAGCTTGATCATTTCTTCCGGCAGGCCCTTGGCAATCAACTTGTCAGGATGATGCTGGCTCATCAGGCGGCGGTAGGCCTTCTTGACCTCGGCATCACTGGCACTCCTGTCAACGCCGAGGATTTTATAGGCTTCCGGCAGGCTTTGACGCTCGCTGCTGTATGTCCGGCTGCTGTTGGTGAAGCGGAACAGCCTGTCGATCTCCGCAGGGGCAAAACCGAGCAGCTCACCGATGCTCTTGATGAGTCTTTTTTCGTCAGGATGGAGATGGCCATCAGCCATCGCGGTGGCAATCTGGATTTCCAGGAACATCTGTAACAGGTTGCGCCTGCGGTGACACTCAAGCCTGAACTGCTGCAGGACATCGCGCAGTGGAAAGTCACCCTTCTTGCCTTCATTAAACAGCCCGATTGCGGCCTTGCGCTGCTCTGCACTGAGCTGCATCTGCGCCATGATCGAGCGGGCTGCAGAGATCTCAGCGGCGCTCACCCGGCCATCTGCCTTGGCGACATGCCCCATTACCGAGAACGTGGCTGTGAAAAACGCCGCCTGTACGCGCTCCTGCTGGCCGGACCCAAAGCCGGGCTGTGCGTCATTCAGCTGTATGCCACGAGTGAAGTTGCGGCCAAGGGCAGCGCCCAGGATGGCGCCCAGCGGCCCGCCGAACATGTAGCCCAGGGTCCCGCCGATGACTGTTCCCCACCAGGACATCAGGCAAACACCCGTGTTGCCGGGATCAGCCCGGTGTTGGCCGGGAGATGATATGTGCTTTGCATGTTATTTAAAAAGGTGATTTGCCGAAGAGTCTATTTGAATGCCGGCATGGGGCTGGTGATATACCAGCTTTTGCCCTCGGGGTCATATTCCCATAACTGCTGGTCAATGATTGTGATTTCCTTCATGGCATATTCGTTGTAGTAGCGTATTTCCACGTCGACCTGCGCCCGGGTGCGGTCCGCGGATTCTGTTTTACCGAGGGTATCATAGGCGGTGACCCTGACCGACTTCAGCCCGGCCATATTCGCAGCAGTGCCGTTTGGGGGTTTTCTGAGGAGGTTGGCGGCCTGGAATTCACCCCAGCGAATTGCCCGTTCATACTGGCGCAGCGCGCTGTCCAGTGTAATGGTCTTCTTGCTGTCATCAACATTCGCACAGCCTGACATGAGCAGCGCAATGAACAGTAAAATGGCTGTACGCATGAATAACTCCTTTGCCGGAGAAGGACTGCCGGATTCAGATCATTATAACGGACCGCCCCCCGGGGTTATATCAGTTGGTATCCTGTTTTTCCTGTTTACTGATTATTATCCTGCATTTTGCAGCTGTCAGTACCCATCGACTGTTTATGCCGAATGTATAGCACTAGCGGTTTTCAGGCAGGATATCCTGCAACCAGTCCCGCTTACCCAGCTGTTCCATTTGTTGCAGGATCGTTGCCTGGCGCCGGAGAATATAGTCTGATGGCCGGTCAAGTCTTGAGCGCCGCGGGCTCGGTAACACGGCCGCAACCAGCGCGGCCTGTTCGCGAGTCAGTGCACTGGCAGGGCGCTGGAAATAGCGCCAGGCTGCTGCCTCGACGCCAAAGGTTTGTTGGCCGGTCTCGGCGATGTTGAGATAGACTTCGAGAATGCGCTGCTTCGGCCAGAGCAGTTCCAGCCAGATGGTAAACCATGCCTCGAGTCCCTTGCGCAGGTAGCTGCGTCCCTGCCACAGGAACAGGTTGCGCGCGACCTGTTGAGTCAGGGTGCTGGCGCCGCGCAGGCGGCCACTGCTTGCATTGCTGTCCAGGGCATCCCTGATGGCCGCAACATCAAAGCCATGATGTTGCGGGAAAGTCTGGTCTTCGGCGGCGACCACTGCCAGCGCGGCATACGGCGAGATGGACTCGAGCGGGACCCATTGATAATTCTGTGGTTGGGCCTCGGCGAAACTGCGCTGCAACATGACGGAGGAGGTCGGCGGCGCAACCCAGCGCAGCACCATTACCGGCGCAATACTGACAAGCAGCAGGAACGCCAGGATCCATAATGTCCAGCGGCGCGGGCGCGTGTTATTCATGCAGGGGAACTGCTTGCCTGCCTGGTTCGTCAGCACACATGTGTTGGCGATCTTATGACTGCAGCAGCAAGGAGTAGGCCAGGCCGGCGGCGGCGCATGCGGCTATCACCGTAACAATGCCCGCCCTGTATCTGAACAGGGCGATGAACGCGATGCTGCCGGTCAGCGCGGAGAACCATTCAAATGTACCCTCGAAGCCCCGGGGCCAAAGCACATGGTAGGCGAAAAATACCGCAAGGTTGAGAATCACGCCGACCACGGCCGCGGTTATGCCGGTTAACGGTGCGGTGAAATTTACATCGTGCCGGGTTGCTTCAACCGCGGGCCCGCCGATGAGGATAAACAGAAAGGACGGCAGAAAGGTGAACAACGTGGCGACAGCTGCGCCAGCCGCACCTGCCAGCGGCAACAGCTCCGGCCCGAACAGTTCCCGGGTCCAGCCGCCAACATAACCGACGAAGGCGACAATCATGATCAGCGGGCCGGGTGTTGTTTCGCCAAGTGCAAGGCCATCCATCATTTGCGCAGCGCTCAGCCATGCATATTGTTCGACGCCGCCCTGGTAGACATAGGGCAACACAGCATAGGCGCCGCCGAAAGTGACCAGTGCCGCCTTGGTGAAGAACCAGCCAATTTGCGTGAGTGTGCCTTCCCAGCCGAAGCCGGCGGCAATCCCGCCCAGGGCAGCGCTCCAGATAAACAGTCCTGCCAGGGAAAGTGCAACGACGCGGCGCCAGCTGAAGCGTGCATGCGCTGCTACCGGGGTATCATCATCGATCAGCGCGGGTCCCCAGGAGTTTTTCGCATCACCGTGATGCCCGCCCGTCCTGAATTTATCCGGTGCGAAACGTGACCCCGCATAGGCGATGATGCCGGCCATCACCACGATGGCGGGAAACGGCACCTTAAAGGCAAAGATCGCGATGAATGCGATTACGGCCATGGCGCGCAGTACATTGTTCTTCAATGCCCTTGAACCGATGCGGTAGGCCGCGAATACAACAATTGCCGTCACTGCCGGCTTGATGCCGTATAAAATGCCCTCGACCACGGGTACGTCACCATAGCTCAGGTAAACCCAGGTCAGGCCAATGAGAATGAACAGAGACGGCAGCACGAACAGGATGCCGGCGGCAATGCCGCCGACGATGCCGTGCATCAACCAGCCGATATAGGTTGCCAGCTGCTGCGCCTCCGGCCCCGGCAGGACCATGGTGTAATTCAGCGCATGTAAAAAACGATGCTCGGATATCCAGCGGCGCTTCTCGACCAGTTCCTGATGCATCATGCTGATCTGGCCGGCCGGCCCGCCGAAGCTTATAAATCCAAGCTTCAGCCAGTAGCCAAAGGCCTCGAAAAACGACACCGGCTCCGGCCGGTTGGTGACTGCTTTTGACATCGTTGCCAGGTTAATGACCTGTCCAGGGTTGTTCCGGGATGGCGCACCTGCCCGGAAATAACATGATCTGACATCATGCGTGAAACGGCTTATTATACGAGCCCGCAGTAAAGACACACAGGGTTATCCGTGGCTATCAGCGTTTTCGACCTGTTCAGAATCGGCATCGGGCCATCAAGCTCGCATACCGTCGGCCCGATGCGCGCCGCCGGCATGTTTGCCCGTGGCCTGCTCGAGTCCGGGCATGCAGACAGGCTTGCCCGCATCCAGGTCGGGCTGTTCGGCTCCCTCGGCGCAACCGGCAAGGGTCACGGCACCGACAAGGCGTTGATCCTGGGACTCGAGGGGGAGTTGCCGGAGAGCGTCGACACCGCTGCCATTCCCGCCCGGCTCGACCGGGTGGCGCAGGCAAAACAGCTGCGCCTGCTCGGGGAAAAGGATCTTGACTTCGACAGGGAACGCGACCTGGTTTTTCATAAAAAAAAGCCCTTGCCGTTTCATCCCAACGGCATGACTTTTCATGCCTTTGACATTAACGGCGAGTCAATTCGTGACCGTACCTACTATTCTGTCGGCGGTGGCTTCGTCGTCAATGAGGCGGCTGCCGGTGAAGACCGGATTGTCGAGGATCAGACCCGGCTGGCCTTTCCATTTACAACGGGTGTGAAATTGCTTGAACACTGCACCGAGCAGGGTCTGTCGATCAGCCAGATCATGCTGAAAAACGAGCAGGCATGGCGCACGGAAGCCGAAATCCGGGTGGGCCTGCTGAATATCTGGAGTGTCATGCAGGCCTGTGTCACGCGTGGCTGTTGTACCGAGGGTGTGTTGCCGGGCGGTCTGAAGGTGAAGCGCCGTGCGGCCCGTCTGCATCGCCAGTTGACCAACGAAAAGGAACTTCACAAGGTACCGCTGGGTACCATGGACTGGGTCAACCTGTATGCCCTGGCCGTCAATGAAGAGAATGCAGCCGGTGGCCGGGTGGTGACCGCACCCACCAACGGCGCCGCCGGCATCATCCCCGCGGTAATGCATTACTACTGGAAATATTCACCCGGTTACAGCAAGGACGGCATTGTCCGTTTTCTGCTCACCGCCGCCGCCATCGGCATCCTCTACAAGGAGAATGCCTCCATCTCCGGCGCGGAAGTCGGTTGCCAGGGCGAAGTCGGTTCGGCCTGTTCCATGGCCGCCGCGGGCCTTACCGAGGTCTCCGGCGGCACCCCCGAGCAGGTGGAGAATGCGGCCGAGATCGCCATGGAGCATAACCTCGGGCTCACCTGCGATCCCGTCGGCGGACTGGTCCAGGTGCCCTGTATAGAACGCAACGCCATGGGCGCAGTCAAGGCGATCAATGCCTCACGCATGGCACTGCGCGGTGACGGCACCCATTTCGTGTCGCTCGACAAGGTCATCAAGACCATGCGCGAGACCGGCGCCGACATGAAAACAAAATACAAGGAAACCTCCAGGGGTGGCCTGGCCGTCAATGTGATTGAGTGTTGAGGATTTTCAGGTCTGGAGCACCCTCAATCCCGGGTTCTGGTCCTGCATTTTCCCGATGCGCTCTACAAAATCAGCACGGTAGCCAGCCACAGGAACAACCCCATACTTGCGACATCTGTGGAT
>JBATIF010000187.1:0-14335 GCA_049667605.1 Gammaproteobacteria bacterium | reverse complement strand
CGCCTGCAAGGCGCTCCTGCAATTAATTTAAACAGGGGAGCCGCAAGGCGTTTGCACCCACAGGAGTTTTCAAGATGGCAAAGAAAATCGAGGCATATATAAAGCTGCAGGTTCCTGCAGGTGAGGCCAACCCGAGTCCGCCTGTCGGCCCCGCGCTGGGCCAGCATGGCGTAAATATCATGGAGTTCTGCAAGGCATTCAATGCGCAGACGCAGAAGCTTGAGAAAGGGCTCCCGACCCCGGTCGTGATTTCGGTCTATAGCGATCGCAGCTTTACTTTTATCACCAAGACTCCGCCCGCTTCGGTCCTGCTGAAGAAAGCGTTGGGCCTCGCGAAGGGGTCCGCTACGCCGAATACTGACAAGGTCGGCAAGGTAACCCGTGCCCAGCTTGAAGAAATCGCGACTATAAAAATGCCCGATCTGAATGCTGCCGATATGGATTCAGCCGTTCAGATTATTGCCGGAAGTGCCCGTAGTATGGGCATCGATGTAGAGGGATAGGGATATGGCCAGGTTAACGAAAAGAGCAAAGCTCATTAAGGAAAAAATCACCGCGGGCAAGCAGTACCCGATTGAGGAAGCGCTGGCCCTGTTGCAGGAACTCTCCACGGTCAAGTTCAAGGAGTCTGTGGACGTCAGCGTCAATCTGGGTATTGATGCACGCAAGTCAGACCAGGCGGTGCGTGGTTCGACGGTATTGCCGAACGGCACCGGGAAAACGGTACGGGTCGCAGTTTTTACCCAGGGCGCAAATGCAGATGCAGCCAGGGAAGCTGGCGCGGATATCGTCGGCATGGAAGACCTTGCAGAAGAAGTCAAAAAGGGCAACATGGATTTTGATGTGGTGATTGCCTCGCCGGATGCCATGCGTGTTGTCGGTACCCTTGGGCAGATCCTCGGGCCGCGCGGCCTGATGCCAAATCCGAAAGTAGGAACCGTGGCGCAGGATGTTGGCACCGCTGTCAGGAATGCCAAGGCCGGCCAGGTACGTTATCGCACCGACAAGTCGGGAATCATCCACTGCCAGATCGGCAGGGTTGATTTCGAAGTCGCTGCCCTGAAAGAAAACCTGGATACCTTGCTGGCTGATTTGAACAAGGCCAAGCCGACATCGGCGAAGGGCATATACCTGAAAAAGATTGCCGTATCGACCACCATGGGGCCGGGCCTGCAAGTCGACAAGGCATCGATGGATTTGTAATTTTATCGTTTTCACCTCCCTTCCGTGCAGGATGGGTTGAGAGATTTTGCGGGAAGGCAACAGGCTTCCCGGGTAGTTTTGACGTAAGCCGGCATCTGCCGGTGGCCGTCAGAGACCGCAGGTACCTGGCAGGTGTGGCCGGGTTTAATGGTTCCGTGACAGCGGGGCTGCCCGCGCAGAGGGTGACGTCACGACAGTCTGTCTTCAAGTCACCAGTAGTATGCGCCGGTGTTGGCCGCCGGCGTGTTGTCAATTGGCAGGCAAGACCGTACGACATGGTGTCGTGCGTGATTTCCTGAAGAGGTAAATACAATGGCATTAACTCTTGAAGAGAAAAAGGCTGTTGTTGCTGAAGTATCTGAAGTTGCTAAAGGGGCATTGTCGGCCGTGGCCGCGGAATATCGCGGGATTACGGTTGAACAGATGACCGACCTGCGCGTGCGTGCACGCGCGGACAACGTCTACTTGCGTGTGGTGAAAAACACGCTGGCGCGTCGTGCCCTGGCAAACACCGACTTCGAATGCATGACCGGGCGATTGACCGGACCCCTGATCCTGGCATTTTCCAGGGAAGATCCCGGTGCAGCCGCGCGAGTAACCAAGGACTTTGCCAAGCAATACGGCAAGTTCGAGGTAACCATGCTTTCTGTTGGTGGTGAGTTGCTCGAGCCGTCAGACATTGACAAGCTCGCCAAGCTCCCGACCCGCGACCAGGCTATCAGTTTGCTTATGGCAGTTATGCTGGCACCAACAGAGAAGTTTGTACGCACGCTGAATGAAGTGCCGGGCAAGCTTGTACGTACGCTAGCCGCTGTTCGCGACCAGAAGCAGCAAGCAGCATAAAGCTATTCAAATCTAACTTTATTTATTATTAACAGGAGTATTCGTTATGGCCGTTTCACAAGAAGAGATTCTGGAAACAGTTTCTAACATGTCGGTGATGGAAGTTGTTGATCTGATCGCTGCCATGGAAGAGAAGTTTGGTGTTTCCGCTGCCGCAGCCGTTGCTGCAGCGCCAGCCGCCGGTGGTGAAGTTGCCGCTGCTGAGGAGCAAACCGAGTTCGATGTTGTCATGAGCAGTTTTGGCGAGAACAAGGTCTCCGTCATCAAGGCGGTGCGCGGTATCACCGGTCTGGGTCTCAAGGAAGCAAAGGAAATGGTGGAAGGCGTCCCTTCTACCATCAAGGAAGGCGCCTCCAAGGAAGAAGCCGAAGGTATCAAGAAGCAGCTTGAAGAAGCCGGCGCAACCGCCGCGCTCAAGTAAGCGGGCGCTCTGCAGCTTATTAGTGACGTTTGCGTTTGCACAAAAATACAGGGAAGGCCGGTAGTGCATGAAGCACCCGGCCTTTCCCTGCTGGTTGTATTTGAAGGGTTATGCAGTACTGCGAATCCCTGCAAGTAAAGGGGTATGCAGGAGCTGATACACAGCATTCTTCATTGTTAGTGGAGAGGAAAACCGATGGCTTATAGTTTCACCGAGAAAAAGCGTATTCGAAAGGACTTTGGTCAACGCCACAGTATCCTGGAAGTCCCGTATTTGCTGGCGACCCAGATAGAGTCCTATCGTGACTTCCTGCAGTCAGACATGGATCCGGAGTCTCGCAACAGCAAGGGTTTGCACGCTGCTTTTAAATCGGTGTTTCCGATTGTCAGCTATGCTGGCACCGCAGCACTTGATTATGTTAATTACCGCCTCGGAGAACCGGCCTTCGACGTGAAGGAATGTCAGTTGCGCGGCCTGACCTATGCGGCGCCGCTGCGCGCACTGGTGCGCCTGATTATCTATGACAAGGACTCGCCAAGCGATGCAAGGAAGATCAAGGATATCAAGGAGCAGGAAGTTTACATGGGCGAGCTGCCGCTGATGACGGACAATGGTACCTTCGTTGTCAATGGCACCGAGCGCGTAATCGTCTCCCAGCTGCACCGTTCGCCGGGTGTGTTCTTCGATCATGACAAGGGCAAGACCCATTCTTCCGGCAAGTTACTGTTCTCGGCGCGTGTTATTCCATATCGCGGTTCCTGGCTGGACATGGAGTTTGATCCGAAAGACGCGCTGTTCGTGCGTATCGACAGGCGCCGTAAATTACCGGCCACAATACTGTTGCGTGCGCTGGGTTATGACAACGAGCAAATGCTCGATATATTTTTTGAAACCAACAGGTTTCATCTCGGCAAAAAGGAAATCAAGCTCGACCTGGTGCCGGAACGCCTGCGTGGTGAAACCACCACTTTTGACATCAAGGCAAAATCCAAGGTTATTGTTGCAGAAGGCCGGCGGGTTACCGCGCGTCATATCAACGAGCTCGACAAGGCGGGTGTGAAAACGCTGGTTGTTCCGGAAGACTACCTGTACGGCAAGATTCTCTCCCACAACATCATTGACAAGGAAACCGGCGAGATCATTGCCAATGCCAATGACGAGATAACAGCAGAACTGCTGGTGAGTCTGCGCGATGCAGGCGTCAAGGATGTGAAGACACTGTATGTCAACGACCTCGATCGGGGTCCGTACATTTCCACTACCCTGCGCATCGATCCGACCACCACGGAGCTGGAAGCGATGGTCGAGATCTATCGCATGATGCGTCCGGGTGAGCCGCCGACCAAGGATGCCGCCCAGAACCTGTTCAGGAACCTGTTCTTCACCAGCGAGCGCTATGACCTTTCCGCTGTCGGCCGCATGAAGTTCAATCGCCGCATCGGTGTGGACGAGCTGACCGGGGAAGGTACGCTGTCGAAGGAAGACATCCTCGCAGTGATGAAGATTCTCATCGAGATTCGTAACGGCAACGGTTTTGTTGATGATATTGATCACCTCGGCAACCGGCGCATTCGTTGTGTCGGCGAGATGGCCGAAAATGTGTTCCGTATCGGCCTGGTGCGTGTTGAGCGTGCAGTAAAGGAACGCCTCAGTATTGCGGAATCGGAAAGCCTTATGCCGCAGGAACTGATCAATGCCAAGCCGGTAGCCGCAGCCATCAAGGAGTTCTTCGGCTCCAGCCAGCTGTCGCAGTTTATGGATCAGAACAACCCGCTCTCGGAAGTGACGCACAAGCGTCGCGTTTCTGCATTGGGCCCGGGGGGCCTTACACGGGAACGAGCCGGATTTGAAGTGCGCGATGTGCATCCGACGCATTACGGCCGGGTATGCCCGATTGAAACACCGGAAGGGCCGAACATCGGCTTGATAAATTCACTGGCTGTGTATTCCCGTACCAATGAATACGGCTTTCTTGAAACGCCATACCGCAAGGTAGTTAATACCCGCGTGACCGATGATGTTATGTACCTGTCGGCCATTGAAGAAGGCCAGTACACAATTGCCCAGGCGAATGCCAACATGGATGCCAGGGGCAAGCTGACGGATGACCTGGTTACCTGTCGCTTCAGAAATGAATTTATGACGTCGACACCGGAGAAGGTGGATTTCATAGACGTATCACCAAAGCAGATCGTCTCGGTGGCCGCCGCATTGATCCCGTTCCTGGAGCACGACGATGCCAACCGTGCCCTGATGGGTTCCAACATGCAGCGCCAGGCTGTACCCACCTTGATTACCGAGAAGCCGCTGGTAGGTACCGGCATAGAACGCACGGTAGCAGTCGACTCGGGTGTCACAGTGGTTGCCAGGCGCGGTGGCATACTGGATTCCGTCGATGCCGGGCGTATCGTTGTACGCGTCAATGATGATGAGACCATGGCGGGTGAACCGGGTGTCGATATCTACAACCTGACCAAGTACACGCGCTCCAACCAGAATACCTGCATCAATCAGCGCCCGCTGGTGAAGCCAGGTGATGTTATCGCGCGCGGTGACGTGCTTGCCGACGGGCCGAGTACCGACATGGGTGAACTGGCACTTGGCCAGAACCTGCTGGTCGCTTTCATGCCCTGGAACGGTTACAACTTCGAGGACTCCATTCTTATTTCGGAGCGGGTTGTCGAGGAAGACCGTTTTACCACTATTCATATCGAAGAATTGACCAGCGTTGCGCGTGACACCAAGCTGGGGCCGGAAGAGGTTACCGGTGATATTCCAAATGTCGGTGAGGGGGCGCTTGCCAAGCTCGACGAGTCTGGCATTGTCTACATCGGTGCCGAGGTAAAGCCGGGTGATATCCTCGTTGGCAAGGTAACACCCAAAGGCGAGTCCCAGCTGACGCCGGAAGAGAAATTGCTGCGTGCCATCTTTGGCGAGAAAGCCTCTGATGTGAAGGACACTTCATTGCGCGTCCCAAGCGGCATGGACGGCACCGTCATCGATGTGCAGGTATTCACGCGTGATGGCGTGGAAAAGGATGCACGCGCGCTGCAGATACAGGAAGACCAGCTGGCACAGGTCCGCAAGGATCTGAATGACCAGATGCGCATCATGGAAGATGATATCTACCAGCGTGTCGAGATCCTGCTGCAGGGCAAGGTTGCCGAGGGTGGTCCCGGCAAGCTGGCGGCCGGTTCCAAGGTGACCAGGGATTACCTGGCAGATACGGCGCGTGAAAAGTGGTTTGAAATTCGCCTGCGCAATGAGTCAGCCAATGAAGACCTGGAAAAGGCGGCCGAGCAATTGAAGACCATGCGCACCGAATTCGGGGAGCGCCTGGAAAACAAGCGCGCCAAGCTGACAACCGGTGATGACCTCGCGCCGGGCGTATTGAAAATGGTCAAGGTGTACCTGGCGGTCAAACGTCGCGTGCAGCCCGGCGACAAGATGGCGGGACGTCATGGTAACAAGGGTGTTATCTCGATGATCCAGCCGGTCGAAGACATGCCATTTACCGCAGACGGCACTTCCGTGGATATCGTACTGAATCCACTTGGTGTGCCATCTCGAATGAATGTTGGCCAGGTGCTGGAAACGCATCTTGGCTGGGCGGCCAAGGGCCTGGGTATCAAGATCGGCAAGATGCTTGAAAGCCAGCAGAAACTTGTCGATATACGCAAGTTCCTCGACAAGATCTACAACAGCAGTGGCCGCAAGGAAGACCTGAAGTCATTTACCGATGAGGAAATTCTCGAGCTGGCAAAGAACCTGACGGGTGGTGTACCAATGGGCACGCCTGTATTTGACGGTGCGCCGGAACAGGCCATCAAGGACATGCTGGAACTGGCTGATTTACCGACCAGTGGTCAGACCACTCTCTACGACGGCCGGACCGGAGATGCCTTCGACCGCGAAGTTACCGTGGGCTACATGTACATCCTCAAGCTGAATCACCTGGTCGATGACAAGATGCACGCACGTTCAACCGGTCCTTACAGCCTGGTAACGCAGCAGCCGCTGGGTGGCAAGGCGCAGTTCGGCGGACAGCGCTTCGGCGAGATGGAGGTGTGGGCGCTGGAGGCCTATGGCGCCGCTTACACCCTGCAGGAAATGCTGACGGTGAAATCGGATGACGTCAACGGTCGTACCAAGATGTACAAGAATATTGTTGATGGTAACCACCATATGGATGCCGGTATGCCCGAGTCCTTCAATGTGCTGGTGAAGGAGATACGCTCGCTCGGTATCAACATGGAACTGGAACAGGACTAGGAATAACGGTAGCCGGGTTTGCGATAACCCGATACTCCATCTGCAGGAGAGACGATGAAAGACTTACTGAACTTACTCAAGCCGCAAGGTCAATCGGATGATTTCGATTCAATTCGTATCGGTCTGACGTCCCCCGATATGATCCGCTCCTGGTCGTATGGTGAAGTTAAGAAACCGGAGACGATCAACTACCGAACCTTCAAGCCGGAACGGGATGGCCTGTTCTGCGCCAAGATTTTTGGCCCGGTTAAGGATTATGAATGCCTGTGTGGCAAGTACAAGCGTCTCAAGCACCGCGGTGTGGTTTGTGAAAAGTGTGGTGTAGAAGTGACGCTGTCCAAGGTGCGGCGCGAGCGTATGGGGCATATCGAGCTGGCCAGTCCCGCGGCACATATCTGGTTCCTGAAGTCATTGCCTTCCCGGATCGGTTTGCTTCTGGATATGACGCTGCGCGACATCGAGCGGGTTCTCTACTTCGAGGCCTTCGTAGTTGTCGATCCCGGCATGACGACACTGGAGCGTGGCCAGCTGCTTTCCGATGAAGCCTATCTTGATGCGATCCAGGAAAACGGTGACGAGTTTGATGCCCGCATGGGTGCCGAGGCGGTTTTTGAACTGCTCAAGGCTATTGACCTGCAGGTAGATGCGGCCAGGCTGCGCGACGAGATTGACAGTACCAAGTCCGAAACCAAGCTGAAGCGGCTCTCCAAGCGTCTCAAGCTGGTCGAATCTTTCATCGATTCCGGTAATCGGCCGGAATGGATGGTGATGACGGTATTGCCAGTGCTGCCGCCCGAACTGCGCCCACTGGTGCCGCTCGATGGCGGCCGCTTTGCCACGTCCGACCTGAACGATCTGTATCGACGCGTCATCAACCGCAATAACCGCCTGAAACGCCTGCTGGAACTGAGCGCGCCTGACATTATCGTGCGCAACGAGAAACGCATGCTGCAGGAATCGGTTGACGCACTGCTGGATAACGGTCGCCGCGGCCGGGCAATCACCGGCACCAACAAGCGGCCGCTGAAGTCGCTGTCCGACATGATCAAGGGCAAACAGGGCCGTTTTCGTCAGAACCTGCTCGGCAAGCGGGTCGATTACTCCGGGCGTTCCGTCATCGTGGTAGGCCCCACGCTGATGTTGCACCAGTGCGGATTGCCGAAGCGCATGGCGCTGGAACTGTTCAAGCCGTTTATTTTCAGCAAGCTGCAATTCCGTGGCCTGGCGGCAACCATCAAGGCTGCGAAGAAGCTGGTAGAGCGCGAGGGTCCGGAAGTCTGGGACATTCTTGAAGATGTGATCCGCGAGCACCCGGTAATGTTAAACCGTGCACCGACACTGCATCGCCTGGGTATCCAGGCATTTGAGCCGGTGCTGATCGAGGGCAAGGCCATTCAGCTGCACCCGCTGGTTTGTGCTGCTTTTAACGCCGACTTTGACGGCGACCAGATGGCTGTACACGTTCCGCTTTCTATCGAAGCACAGCTGGAAGCCCGTGCGCTGATGATGTCGTCCAATAATATTCTTTCGCCTGCCAACGGCGAGCCGATCATCGTGCCTTCGCAGGATGTGGTGCTGGGTCTTTATTACATGACGCGCGAATCCATCAACGCAAAAGGCGAAGGCATGGTGTTTGCGGATGTATCCGAGGTGCATCGCGCCTATTCCACCGATGTGGTTTCACTGCATGCAAAAATCCGGGTCAGGATCGATCGCTACGAACTGGATGAGGATGGCGAGGCGCAGGAAGTCAGAGGCCTGGTTGATACGACCGTGGGGCGTTCGTTGCTTTCCGAGTTGTTACCGAAAGGCCTGACCTTCGACCTGGTTAACAGGGATATGAGCAAGAAGGCGATCTCCAGCGTGATCAATGCCTGCTATCGCCGCGTGGGTTTGAAAGAGACGGTGATCTTTGCCGACCAGCTGATGTACATGGGTTTTGCCTACGCGACCCGTTCAGGCGTGTCATTCGGTATCAATGACATGATCATTCCCGAGAGCAAAGCCAGTATCCTTGCCGAGGCCGAAGACGAGGTCCTGGAAATCGAAAATCAGTACACCTCGGGTCTTGTGACCATGGGCGAGCGTTACAACAAGGTTGTTGATATCTGGTCACGCACCAATGACCAGGTTGCCAAGGCCATGATGGACGTCCTGGGTACGGAACAAAAGAAGGATGCACAGGGGCACAGTGTAAAACAGCCTTCGTTTAATTCGGTCTACATGATGGCCGACTCGGGTGCACGTGGTTCAGCTGCACAGATTCGTCAGCTTGCCGGCATGCGTGGCTTGATGGCAAAGCCGGACGGCTCGATTATCGAGACACCGATTACTGCAAATTTCCGCGAGGGCCTGGACGTGCTGCAGTACTTCATCTCCACGCATGGTGCGCGAAAAGGTCTCGCGGACACCGCGCTGAAGACCGCAAACTCGGGTTACCTGACGCGTCGCCTGGTCGATGTGGCGCAGGATCTGACCGTTATCGGTGCTGATTGCGGAACGGAAAATGGTCTGGAAATGACGCCGCTGGTTGAGGGTGGCGACATCGTGGAGCCGTTGCGTGAGCGCGTCCTGGGGCGGCTGGTAGCGAGGGATGTATTGCTTCCCGGTACAGATGAAGTGGTTGCACCACGCGGCACGGTGCTGGATGAGGCCTGGGTCGACAAGCTCGAGGCTATGGGTATTGACGTCATGTTTGTGCGCTCACCGATTTCCTGTGAAAATCGTTATGGCGTGTGTGCCGCATGTTATGGCCGTGACCTGGGACGTGGACACATGGTCAATCCAGGCGAGGCCATCGGTGTTATTGCAGCCCAGTCTATCGGCGAGCCGGGTACCCAGCTGACTATGCGCACCTTCCATATTGGCGGTGCGGCAAGTCGCGCAGCCACGGTCAACAGCGTTGAAATCAAGAACGACGGTACCGTGCGCCTGCATAACATCAAGACGGTAAGCAACAGAAGCAATAATCTTGTTGCCGTGTCACGCTCCGGTGAGATTGGTATCGTTGATGATCATGGCCGTGAGCGTGAGCGATACAAGCTGCCCTATGGATCCGTCATCAGCGCTGCTGATGGCGACAAGGTAAAGGGTGGGTCCGTAATTGCCACCTGGGATCCGCATACCCACCCGATCGTTACAGAAGTTGCGGGCAAGGCCAGTTTCAGTGACTTCATCGACGGTGTTACCGTGCAGGAAACCACCGATGATATAACCGGTCTTACCAGCCTCGTGGTCACCGATCCCAAGTCGCGTGGTTCCCTTGGCAAGGATCTGCGGCCAATGGTTAAACTGGTCAATGAAAAGGGCAAGCCGGTAAAGATTGCCGGCACCGATCTGGATGCGCAGTATTTCCTGCCAACCGGCGCCATCATAAGCCTGGGAGACAGTGCAGATGTCGGAGTTGGTGATGTTATCGCGCGTATTCCGCAGGAATCATCGAAGACACGTGATATTACCGGTGGTCTGCCGCGCGTTGCCGACCTGTTTGAGGCACGCAAGCCGAAGGACCCCGCCATTCTCGCCGAACGCAGCGGTACCGTCAGTTTTGGCAAGGACACCAAGGGCAAGCAGCGGGTAATCATAACCAGCAGCGATGGCGAGACTCACGAGGAGCTCATTCCGAAATGGCGTCACGTTACCGTGTTTGAGGGTGAAAATATCGAGCAGGGTGAAATGCTGGTCGATGGCGAGCCCGATTCACATGACATCCTGCGCCTGCTGGGGACGTCAACCATGGCCGAATACATGGTCAAGGAGATCCAGGACGTATACCGCCTGCAGGGTGTGAAGATCAATGACAAGCACATCGAGGTTATTCTTCGCCAGATGCTGCGCAAGGCCGAAATCCTGAAATCAAATGACAGCCGTTACATCAAGGGCGAGCAGATCGAGCGGGCCAGGGTACTTGAGGAAACGGAGAAGCTCGGCAAGGCTGGCAAGCAGCCGGCCGACTGGATGCCACTGTTACTGGGTATTACCAAGGCCTCGCTGGCGACCGAATCATTCATCTCGGCAGCCTCATTCCAGGAGACCACCCGGGTGCTCACCGAGGCCTCGGTCCGGGGCAGCAAGGATGGCCTGCGCGGACTCAAGGAAAACGTCATCGTTGGCCGCCTGATCCCTGCAGGTACCGGCCTGGCCTACCATGAGGAGCGGCGTCGTCAGCGGGAAATCACCCCGATGGATATCGCCGAAGAAATGGCGGCTGTGGATGCTTCCGAGGACGGCGAGGCGGAGAGCGTGGCGGAGTCATCCGCGGAATAGAAAATTCTTGCTTGACAGGGGCATGTCCTGTCACTAGAATTCCGCTTCTCTCGACAGGCCGGCTCGTCCGGCCTGTCGTTTGTTTTCAGTGGCTTAGAATTATTTCAGGGCGAACCCCAGGGTTTTTAGTTTAATGGCGACAATTAATCAGTTAGTGCGCAAGCCGCGTTCCAGGAAAAGGGAAAAGAGCAACGTCCCTGCGCTGGAGGCATGTCCGCAGAAACGCGGTGTCTGTACACGTGTTTACACGACGACTCCGAAAAAGCCGAACTCGGCTCTACGCAAGGTTGCACGTGTTCGTCTGACGAATGGCTTTGAGGTGACGACCTACATCGGTGGTGAGGGTCACAACCTCCAGGAGCACTCGGTGGTGTTGATTCGAGGCGGTCGTGTCAAGGATCTACCCGGCGTGCGCTATCACACCGTTCGCGGCAGCCTGGATACATCGGGCGTAACCAGTCGTCGCCAGGGTCGTTCCAAGTACGGCGCCAAGCGGCCAAAGTCCTGAACCATCAATACACCGAATTAGTAATTGAGAACAAGCAATGTCGAGAAGAAAAGTCATCGGTTCAAGAGAGATTCTGCCTGATCCAAAATACGGGAATCTCATGCTGGCCAAGTTTATCAACATGGTAATGCAGTCCGGCAAGAAGTCGGTTGCAGAGCGTATTATATATGGTGCACTGGACCAGATCGCCGGCAAGGGTAATGACAACCCGGTTGAGGTCCTGGACAAGGCGCTTGATAACGTACGCCCCATGGTCGAGGTGAAATCGCGCCGCGTTGGTGGCGCAACCTACCAGGTGCCGATTGAAGTGCGGCCGATTCGCCGTACCACGCTGGCCATGCGCTGGGTACTGGACGCGGCGCGCAAGCGCAGTGAGAAGTCCATGCCACTGCGGCTGGCTGGCGAATTGATGGATGCTGCCGAAAGCCGTGGCAACGCAGTCAAGAAGCGTGAAGAAACGCATCGGATGGCAGAGGCCAACAAGGCCTTTTCTCATTACCGCTGGTAGGTCGTACTTTAATTGTTATATCAATTGCACAGGTATACAGGAACACACAAGTGGCACGCACTACTCCAATCGACCGTTACCGGAATATCGGGATCATGGCGCATATCGATGCGGGCAAGACCACGACGACCGAGCGCGTGCTGTTCTACACCGGTGTGTCGCACAAGATTGGTGAAGTGCATGATGGCGCTGCCGTCATGGACTGGATGGAGCAGGAGCAGGAACGCGGTATAACGATAACCTCTGCTGCCACGACCTGTTTCTGGAAGGGCATGGACCAGCAGTTTGCGCAGCACCGCATCAATATTATCGATACGCCGGGACACGTCGACTTCACTATCGAGGTCGAGCGTTCCCTGCGCGTACTTGATGGTGCCTGTGCCGTGTTCTGTGCAGTCGGTGGAGTCGAGCCGCAGTCCGAGACCGTCTGGCGACAGGCCAACAAGTACCACGTGCCGCGCATGGCATTTGTGAACAAGATGGACCGCTCGGGCGCGAATTTTTTGCGAGTGGTTGAGCAGGTAAAGACGCGCCTGGGCTCCAACCCGGTGCCGCTGCAGCTGCCGATCGGCGCAGAAGAGAATTTCAAGGGCCTGGTCGACCTGGTACGGATGAAGGCGATTTACTGGAATGAGTCCGACAAGGGTATGACCTACGAGGAAAAGGACATACCGGCTGAGCTGGTCGATGCCTGTAACGAATGGCGCGAACACATGGTTGAAGCCGCTGCGGAAGCAACGGATGCCTTGATGGAAAAGTACCTGGAAACCGGGGCCTTGTCGGAAGCAGAGATTCGTGAAGGCATTCGGGCGCGCACGCTGGCTAATGAGATTGTCCCGGCCCTGTGCGGTTCCGCCTTCAAGAACAAGGGTGTGCAGGCAATGCTGGATTCGGTGATTTATTACATGCCTTCGCCGCTGGATGTGCCAGCAATCACCGGCCATCGGAACGATGCGGAGGAGTCGGAAGACGTACGTCATGCATCGGATGAAGAGCCGTTTGCATCGCTGGCCTTCAAGATTGCCACGGACCCGTTTGTAGGCAACCTGACATTTTTCCGTGTTTACTCGGGCGTGCTTGCATCTGGCGATACGATATTCAACCCGGTGAAAGGCAAGAAAGAGCGTATTGGCCGTATCTTGCAGATGCATGCCAATAGCCGTGAAGAGATCAAGGAAGTGCGCGCCGGCGACATCGCGGCAGCCGTCGGCCTGAAGGATGTAACAACCGGCGATACTCTTTGTGATCCGGATCATGTGATTATGCTGGAGCGGATGGAATTCCCGGAGCCTGTAATCTCGGTTGCGGTTGAACCAAAGACCAAGGCCGACCAGGAAAAGATGGGTATAGCCCTGCAGAAACTGGCCAAGGAAGACCCGTCTTTTCGTGTGCATACTGACGAGGAGTCCGGCCAGACCATTATTTCAGGTATGGGTGAACTGCATCTCGATATTATTGTTGACCGGATGAAGCGCGAGTTTACCGTGGAGGCAAATGTCGGCGCTCCCCAGGTCGCTTACCGGGAAACGATACGCAAGACAGTCGAGCAGGAAGGCAAGTTTGTACGCCAGTCAGGTGGCCGCGGCCAGTATGGGCATGTCTGGCTGAGGATCGAGCCACAGCCTGCCGGTGACGGATACGTGTTTGAAAATGCCATTGTCGGCGGCGCGGTTCCACGTGAATACATCTCGTCGGTAGACAAGGGTGTGCAGGAGCAGATGAAGAACGGCGTGATCGGCGGCTACCCGGTCGTGGACGTCAAGGTAACCCTGTATGACGGTTCCTATCATGATGTCGACTCCAGTGAAATGGCCTTCAAGATTGCAGGCTCCATGGCATTCAGGTCCGGAGCGTTAAAGGCAGGCCCGGTGCTGCTGGAGCCGGTCATGAAGGTTGAGGTAGTTACGCCGGAAGAATACCTCGGCGATGTGATGGGCGATATGAATCGCCGCCGCGGGATTACCCATGGCATGGATGACGGGGTGGTGGGCAAAACGATTCGTGCCGAGGTGCCATTGGCGGAGATGTTCGGTTATTCCACCGACCTGCGTTCGGCAACACAGGGTAGGGCAACCTATTCAATGGAATTCGAGAAGTACACGGAAGCACCAGGCAGTATTGCAGATGCCGTAATCAGAAAGGCGTCTTGAACCATTATTTTCAGGAATCTATAGAGGAATATAGTCGTGTCCAAAGCAAAATTTGAACGAACCAAGCCACATGTCAACGTTGGAACGATCGGGCACGTGGATCATGGCAAGACAACGTTAACGGCAGCGATCACGAAGGTGATGGCAGAGGCCCATGGTGGTGA
>JBATIF010000186.1:0-1956 GCA_049667605.1 Gammaproteobacteria bacterium | reverse complement strand
TTTGTCACGCCAAACCCGAGTCCGGCCAATGCGGCCTGGTCACTGGCAGAACTGGGCAGCTGGTACCGGCAGCTCAAGGCCTTCAGCATGCGCTGTGTGGAACAAGGCTGAATCATGCGTTTGCGGCAGAATTGAATGAATGTTCTATACTTCTGGTGTGAAGGGGCTTAAATCGGAGGGTTTGATCATGTCTATCCCTGTAACCGTGTCAGATTTTCTGGCTCAGCATGATGTGGAATACGATGTCCTTGCGCACGCGCACACCAGCAGCAGTGGTGAAACGGCGGAGTCCTCGCATGTGCCCGGTGGGCGGCTTGCAAAATCAGTGGTGCTGGAAGACGATCAGGGTTATCTCATGGTGGTCTTGCCGGCAAGCCGGCAGGTCGACCTCGAGGAATTGCACCGGGTACTCAATCGCAACCTCGGCCTTGCCCTGGAAAGTGAACTGGGCCGCCTGTTTCATGATTGTGAAATCGGGGCATTACCGGCTATCGGGCCTGCCTATGGTGTGGAAACAATTGTCGATGACACATTGGCGGAACAACCAGAGGTCTATTTCGAGGCCGGTGATCACGAACAATTGATTCATGTGAGCGCTGAAGCGTTTGAGACGTTGCTGGGTGAGGACATCCGGCACGGTCAGTTTAGCCACTAGGCAGTCGCAGGACAGCGCGTTTCCCGGTCATCCGGGAGACCTGCTATGCGCCGTGTTTATCTAAATTAATACTGAATAAACAGTTAGTTATACACGGAAGGCGGTTTTCCGGCACACGTTTATGCGGAGGTTGCCGGTGCACGCGCACCTGCAAGCGTCGCGCGAGTCAATTGTATTCAGGTCACCCTGGCCATTGCATCCACGGATTTATCCTGGTGTGTTTTTGCCAGCACGGGCTGAAGGCATCACGCCGGCGCAAACCAGGCAATCAGGCCGTTTGCCGATTCGATGCGCCGCCAGCTTGCCAATGTCCATTCACAGCTGGTCTTCGCCTCCGGCTGGCAACCAACAGCGCGAATATTCAGCCTGCCATTGTTTACCGGCAAATGCATGGCCGTGCCCGGGCATGGCTCCCTAATGGCTGGCCGCTGGTGGTATGACAGGGCGCCTGTCCTGCCCAAGTGCCGGGAAAACCGACGGCTGTGCGGTCGGGTATCCTGTAACCACATGTTAAAAAACAAAAAAATTGATGATGGTGATGCCGCCTGCGGCAATGGCGGCCGCTACTGCTTGGCGCGCAGTGCGTTCCGGGGGCAGTTGGCATGGATGTTGAATCAATGCGGTATTGTTGTTGACTCTCAACAACGCCTGCAAGACAATAGCGGGCTTGCTTTTTGGAGGGGTTCCCGAGCGGTCAAAGGGATCAGACTGTAAATCTGACGGCTCAGCCTTCGGAGGTTCGAATCCTCCCCCCTCCACCAGAGGATAGCTACTCCCTGCAGCTAATGGGAGGATTTAAACCGAAACAGGTTCATGAAATCGCCGGCTTGCCGCGCGAGTGATTTCTTGCAGACAGGGCGAATAGCAAGGCGGGTGTAGTTCAATGGTAGAACCTCAGCCTTCCAAGCTGATGATGTGGGTTCGATCCCCATCACCCGCTCCAAATTATACGGGGTCAGCCCCGGATAATTTGTCAGCTGTGTATGTATTGTAGACGGTGTGTAAAAGAAAGCGGGGGGTTGTCCCCGTTTAATTTTGCCCATATAGCTCAGTCGGTAGAGCACTTCCTTGGTAAGGAAGAGGTCACCGGTTCAAATCCGGTTATGGGCTCCAATGTTGTTACCAATAGCTGGTTGATTGTTATCGTGCAAACAGGAAGGGGAGTCAGGCGCAATGTCCAAAGCAAAATTTGAACGAACCAAGCCACATGTCAACGTTGGAACGATCGGGCACGTGGATCATGGCAAGACAACGTTAACGGCAGCGATCACGAAGGTGATGGCAGAGGCCCATGGTGGTGA
>JBATIF010000185.1:0-7137 GCA_049667605.1 Gammaproteobacteria bacterium | reverse complement strand
CACCGACGGCGCTGTTGGTATGCAGGGTGGAAAACACCAGGTGGCCGGTCAGGCTGGCCTGGACAGCAATCTCGGCAGTTTCCAGGTCGCGGATCTCACCGACCATGACCACGTCCGGGTCCTGGCGCAGGATGGCACGCAGGCCGCGAGCGAAATCCAGATTGACCTTGGTATTGACCTGCGTCTGCCCGATACCGTCGAGATAATATTCAATCGGGTCTTCGACCGTCATGATATTACGGCTCTTGTTATTGAGACGACCGAGTGCGGCATACAGGGTCGTGGTCTTGCCCGAACCGGTCGGACCGGTTACCAGGACAATACCGTGTGGCCGCTGAATAAGACTGTCAATCACATCTCTTGTATGCGCCGCCATTCCCAGGCTCTCCAGGTCGAGGCGGCCGGCCTGTTTATCCAACAGGCGCATCACCACGCGCTCGCCGTTACCGGATGGGAGTGTCGAGACACGCACATCGACCGCGCGCCCGGCGACCCGCAATGATATACGGCCGTCCTGCGGCAGACGCTTCTCGGCGATATCGAGGCGCGCCATAACCTTGATACGTGACACCAGCAGCGGCGCAAGCACCCGCTGGGGTTCCAGCACCTCGCGC
The DNA here is from genome assembly GCA_049667605.1 of Gammaproteobacteria bacterium. Classification (GTDB taxonomy): domain Bacteria; phylum Pseudomonadota; class Gammaproteobacteria; order UBA9214; family UBA9214; genus UBA9214. The sequence continues at coordinate 6,523 of JBATIF010000185.1, read as the reverse complement.
AGCACCCCGTCGCAGCGGAAACGAACGACCAGGCGGTTTTCAAACGGTTCGATGTGAATATCCGAGGCATTTTCCTTGACCGCCTCGGTAAGCAGGGCATTGATAAGGCGAATGATGGGCGCATCATCCTCGCTCTCCAGCAGATCTTCCGGCTCGGGCAGATGATTGGCGATATGCATCAGGTCCATTTCGCCACCGAGATCATCCATCATCTGCATGGCTTCGCTGGAATCCTGCTCATAGGTATTGGCAAGCAGGCTTTCGAACCTGTCCCTGTTGATGTGCGTGAGCGACAGCGGCCGCTGCATAAAGCGGCGTAATTCGGACAGTGCGGCCGGATCTATAGCAGAGTGGTACAGCACCAGGGCCTTGCCATCCTGTTCACCAGTGACCAGCAGACCGTGCCGCCGTGCGAACATGAAGGGCGGACGGTGCAGCCCGGCAGATGCTTCGGTACTGATTTCCTCGACTGGTTGCAGCGGCAATTCAGGCATACCTTACTCGAAGAACTCTATCGAATCCGCAGGTTCGGAAGGAATGATCGCCTTTGAATTGGCTGCAGCAGATGGAAGCACAGGGGATGTCAATAATACCTCGTCTATCGGGGGCAGTACCGGATGCTTCTGCTTGCGCATCAGGTTGACGCCGTCTTCCTGCGCACCCAGTTGCAGCGTGCGGATATGATTGTATTTGCTGTTCGTGTATAGCCTGGTCATGGCGCTGTCACGCAGAATAACCGGGTGTATGAAAACCATCAGGTTGGTCCGGCTGACATCCGCCGTCCTCGATGTGAATAATTCACCAATCAGCGGGACATAACCCAGCAAGGGCACCCTCTGGATGTCTTCGCCGACGGTTTCTTCAATCAGTCCGCCGAGCACAACCATGTCGGAATCATCGACCATCACGGTAGTCTTGATGGAACGCTTGTTGGTAATGATATCGGATGCGCCTGCCACGCTCGGGGCAATACTGGAGACTTCCTGCTCGATTTCAAGGCGCATGGCATCGCCTTCATTGATCTGCGGTTTGATCTTCAGCGTCAAACCGACATCCTCGCGCTGAATGGTCTGGAACGGGTTGGTTGCACTGTCACCTGCACCGGTACTGGTAAACGAACCGGTAAGAAACGGAACATTTTCACCAATAATGATCTCGGCTTCCTCGTTGTCCAGGGTAACCAGTGTCGGGGTAGAGAGGATATTATTGTTGGTGTCCGATGAGATCGCATTGAGTACGCCGATGTAGTTGAAACTGTTGCTGTTGTTCCGCCCGAAGCCAATCAGGGCATTGTCAGCGATTGCCGGAAAGGTACCACCGTCTATCACACTGGCTGCACCGTTGATGAGATCCGATATCGGGCTGCCGCTGTTGCTGAAATTGATCAAGCCAACCGGACCGCTGGAATCCTGGGCACCGTTGAAAATCCACTGCACCCCGAGCTCACGCGCGGTGTCATCGGTTACCTCTGCAATGATCGCCTCGACCAGCACCTGGGCACGGCGTATATCGAGCTGGCTTATGACACGCTTGAGCGTGCGCATGATATCCGGTGGCGCGGTGATCACCAATGCGTTGGTGGCCTCATCAGCCTGGATATCGAAGGAGTTGCGGCTGGCGGCTGCATTGCCCTGTTTCGCCCCGCTCTCCTCGAGCTTACCGACGCCCATCAGGGTATCTACAATATCTTCAGCCACTGCATAATGGAGGTAGATTACGTCGGTATTGCCGCCGCTCTCCAGCGGCGTATCCAGATGGGAAATCAGCGCCCGCATTCTCAACCGCTCAGCGCGGTCACCGCCGAGCAGCACGCTGTTGGTACGTTCATCCGCCACCAGTATCTGTCCACCCCCCGCGGCCCCGGAGGCCTTGGTTGGAACTCCCGTAGCTCGATTCAGGCTGGTCAAGACACGAACCACCTCGGAGGCCGATGCATGCTGCAACGGGATAATCTCGATTTCGCTGTCGCTGACCTGGTCAATCCGCCGAATGATGCTGACCAGGCGTTCCACGTTCCTTGCGCGATCGGAAATGATCAGCACGTTGGTTGCCGGGTAAGCCGCCAGGTGACCCTGCTGGGGTATCAACGGCCGCAGGATCGGCACCAGCTGGGCCGCGGTAACATTATCAACCTGAATCACCCGGGTAACCATTTCATCGCCCTGGCCCGGATTTCTCTCGCTCACAGTCGGAATACCATCCTGTTTGGCATTTACGTCCGGTACGATCTTGATGACCTCGCCACTGGGGACCGCGGCAAATCCGTGCACCTTGAGTATGGACAGAAATACCTGGTAGACCTCTTCGCTGTTCATTGGCCGCGACGAGATCACCGTGACCTTGCCCTTGACCCGCGGGTCGACGATAAAATTTTTGTCCGTAACTGCCGAAACGGTACTGATTAGCGCGCCAATATCCGCATCATTCAGATTCAGGGTTACCGTTTCTGCCTGCACCGGCAGCGACAACATCAGCCATATCAACAGCAGCCAGGTTTTTTTTATCTGTAGCTTCATCTCATGCCCCACAACTGTCATTGCGCTCACTTTTATACCTTATCAACCCATATATCGTTTGGTTGAAGGCATTGTTAAATCAACCCGTGTGTAATCTACCATCAGGGCATCCTCAGGCTCAGCACCTGTTCCTGCCCATCCCGCAGTATGGTCATACTGGCTGTATCGCCGCTCTGGATGCTCTTCAGGGCCTGCATGCCACTGGCGGTGCTATCCAGCCTGACGTCATTGATCTGTATGGCCACGTCACCCGCCTGCAAGCCCAGATCCGCAAATAATTCCGGCTCCCGGCCAGGCTGCAGCGTATACCCTGTCATCACATTACCAGCGCCCCTGTATGGCCTTGGCCTGACGATCTCGAGCAGGGTCTGCGGGTTTTGTTGTATTCTCCGGCGAATATCCCGAATCCGCCGCTGTTGGTTTGCCGCGAGTGTTTTTCCGGGTGAACTGGTAGCCCTCGTTCGCGCCGACGGGCTGTCCTGCATCAGGCGCAGGGTTTCAAAGCGGCCATTGCGTTTCAGGATCACCCTGTCCGGGTAAACCTCGCTTAACTCGGCATTACCGGGCAGCATATCACCAACCGCGTACTGCTCTTCCTTGCCCTTCGGGTCGGCGATGATCGCCCGTGCCTTGCCGTATGTTTCAGATGCAAAGACGCCATGCAAAACCAGCTTCAGACGGGTATCGGGCGCATTGATCGGGGTCTCGACAATCACGGGGGCCTGTTTCTTTGCCACCTCCCCCAGCAAATGCCAGTCGGGCAGCTGGCGGATCAGCTGCTCCCCCGGGTCGCTGGCAACCGGCAGAGGGCTGAGCTCGACATGCTCCACCTCGCCGTTAGCCCGCGGCGTCACCAGGTCCCATGTCAGGGATGCCAGTAAACTTGCAATCCACACCACCAGCAACAGGTTTATTCCCCGGATCAACCACCTGGTATTTCCGCTCTGCAGCAAGCGGAATATATCAGCCTGTTGTAGTGACAGTACGCTCATCAAAAACCGTCTATAACTATCAGGAACATATGCTAGCGCTGATTAGCCCTGCGGCGGCTGCCACTGTTATTACTGCCCGGACGCTTCCCGGGTTTGCCCGGGCGGCCTCCGGGGCGTGGCGTCCGCTTGATTTTTACCGGAGGTTTCAGTTTTGCAATGCAGTCATCCCGCACAATTTCAACGGGAATCTTGTGACCGATAAAAGCCTCGATCTCGGGCAGCGAATAGACAAAACCCTCGCAGGCAAAGCTGACGGCATCGCCGTCCTTGCCTACACGTGCCGTGCGGCCGATCCGGTGTACGTAATCCTCGGCATCCTGGGGCAGGTCATAGTTGAAGACATGACTGACGTCCGGGATATGCAGGCCGCGTGCGGCAACATCGGTTGCAATCAATACCGGCAGTTTGCCATCCTGGAATTCCTTCAGTAATCGCTGGCGTTTCGTCTGCGGGACGTCACCGGAAAGCACCGCACACTTGAAGCCGTTGCCTTCAAGATAGGACCATACCTTTTCCGCATTACGCTTGGTATTAACAAACACGATGCTGCGCAGCGGGTCCATGTGCTGCAACAAGCCGACAAGCAGCGGGATCTTTTCTTCATTTGCCGTGTGATAGACCACCTGCCTTACCAGGTCAGCGGTGACCTTTTCAGGTTCCACATCGATGTGCACCGGGTTATTCATATGCTCGTAGGCCAGCTCCTGCACCCGATGCGAGAGCGTCGCCGAGAACAACAGGCCAAGACGTTTTTCCGGTGGCGGGCAGCGCCGTATCAGGTAACGAATGTCCGTGATAAAGCCCAGGTCAAACATCCGGTCGGCCTCGTCCAGCACAATGGCCTGCGCCATTTTCAGATCGTAAACGTGCTGTTTGAAATAATCGATCAGGCGGCCGGGTGTGCCAATGAGGATATCGACACCGGCGGTGATCGTGTCACGCTGTTGTTCATAGCCGGTACCGCCATAGGCGAGGCCAAGCTGCAAACCGGTATGCCGGCCGATAAGGGTGGCATCGGTATGAATCTGGATGGCCAGTTCACGGGTCGGCGCCAGTATCAAGGCACGGGGCTGGGTCTTGCTGCGTCGTTTATCGGCGGGATTCGACAGCAAATGGTTATACACGGCCACCAGGAAGGCCACCGTCTTGCCGGTGCCGGTTTGCGCCTGGCCTGCGACATCACGCCCGCTCAGTGCCACTGGCAGGGTTTGTGCCTGAATCGGGGTGCACATTGAAAATCCTGCATCTTCAATGCCTTGCATCAGACTTTCCGGCAGGACAAAGCTCGTAAAGGGGATATCGCTTAAATGTTCATCAGACATAATTCATTTACACCGGACCCTTAATCCGGGTCATTATTGGCAGGATTTCATATTATATTTCAAACGCTTGCTAATATGCCACGATTGTTTTCGGGGACGACCGCGGCGGACCCCCGCTGACCGCCACAATTCATGCAGGCAAGCGGATAGCGTTGACCAGTAAGCGCACCGCACCTGTGCTTGAACAGGTGCCCGGGTTGTTGCCCCGGCAAGCAGCCATGGAAGTTCATCGAGCATACAGAAAATATTCATATCAGGCTTGTAATGTGAACAGAATTAGGCTGAAATACATAACCAGAGCAAGCGTGAGTTGATTAACAACTCGCACCGGGTTATCAAACAGCCCTCAAGGCTGGCCGTTTCCGATTAAAGAATCACGACACGCCGCACAGCGGTATCCCATTCTGTACGAACACTGTGAACATGGCTATGTTCCGGCTTCCACCGAATGTTTGGGGCGAACCATTTCAAAACAGGAGAACACCGACAGTGAGTGAACACATTATTTATGTGACTGATGATACTTTTGAAGCTGAAGTCATTAATTCCCCCGACCCTGTGCTGGTGGATTACTGGGCTGAATGGTGTGGACCCTGCAAGATGATCGCCCCCATCCTCGACGAGATCGCAACTGAATATAATGGCAAGGTGCGTATCGCCAAGCTGAATATCGATGACAACCCGCAAACACCACCGAAGTACGGAATCCGTGGAATCCCGACGCTGATGCTGTTCAAGGCGGGCAATGTCGAAGCCACCAAGGTCGGGGCCCTCTCCAAATCTCAACTAACCGCATTTATCGACAGCAACATCTGAGTTAAATAATCGATACGAAATCCATCAGTAAATAAATTACATGACAAACAGAATAAACCGGGACAGCTGCACAGCCTAACCCGGCCCTGATACTCATCCCACCGGCCCTGACAGGCCACTTCAACTACTCAAAATGACATAAATCAAAGGCTTTTTATGAACCTGTCCGAACTTAAACTGAAACCTGCTGCCGAGCTGGTTGAAATAGCACAACAAATGGGCGCAGAAGGTACTGCGCGATCGCGCAAACAAGACATCATCTTTTCTATCCTCAAGTCGCATGCAAAAAAAGGCGAGGATATATTCGGCAGCGGCGTTCTCGAAATTCTGCAGGACGGCTTCGGTTTCCTGCGCTCTGCTGACAGTTCCTACCTCGCGGGCCCGGATGATATCTACGTATCCCCGAGCCAGATCAGGCGCTTCAGCCTGCGTACCGGCGACACCGTGGATGGAAAGATCCGGCCGCCGAAGGACAGTGAACGCTACTTTGCGCTGCTCAAGGTCGATGCAATCAACTACGAGAAGCCCGAAAACGCCAAGAACAAGGTTGCCTTTGAAAACCTGACGCCACTTCACCCCAATAAACGACTGGTACTGGAACGCGGCAATGGCAGCACCGAGGACATCACCGCCCGCATCATCGATCTGGTCGCTCCCGTGGGATTGGGACAACGCGGCCTGATCGTGTCACCGCCGAAGGCCGGCAAGACCATGCTGCTGCAGAATATTGCGCAATCGATTGCATCGAACTACCCGGATGTATACCTGATCGTGCTGCTGATTGACGAGCGCCCCGAGGAAGTCACCGAGATGTCGCGCTCGGTAAAAGGTGAGGTGGTTTCCAGCACCTTCGACGAACCGGCAAGCCGGCATGTAC
>JBATIF010000184.1:0-9961 GCA_049667605.1 Gammaproteobacteria bacterium | reverse complement strand
GTCATAATCACGCAGGGTCTTGATGGTATCGACAATGGTGGAGCGTTTCTGGCCGATCAGCACGTAGACGCAGTAGACATCCTTTCCACGCTGGTTGATCACCGTGTCGAGGGCGATGGAACTGCGCCCGAGGCCTTCGTCACCAATCAGCAACTGGCGTTGTCCCTTGCCGATGGGGATCATGGTGTCGATTATCTTGATGCCGGTGTACAGGGGTTTATGGACGAAATCGCGTGCAACGATGGGGGGCGCGGCCGTCTCCAGCGCCTGCCAGCGTGTATGGACCGGCGGCGGTTCGGCATCGAGTGGCGTTCCCAGCGGGTCGACAACGCGCCCGAGCAGGGCATCGCCCACCGGTATACTCAGGGTCCGGCCGCTGCGCTGGACGAGGGTGCCGGCAGCCAGGGCCTCGGTGTCGTGCAGCAGTACCGCGCCGATCTGATCTTCCGTCAGGTCAAATACCATCGCCCGGCTGCCATCAGTAAAGGTCAGGATGTCGTCCATGGCGGCGGAAGGTAAACCGTTAATCCAGGCGATGCCGTCGCCGATCGATATCACGCTGCCCTGTTCGTTGATACGCAGTCCCGGCTGGTAACCCTCGAGCCACTGCGCCTGGCGTTCAAGCAGGCTGCCTGCCCCGGCTGATGCGTTATTCATCATGGGCCAGTTGCATGAATCCCTGTAATTCATCCTGGAGATTTGCGCCCAGTACCCAGGGGCCGACGGTGATGCGTACACCGGCCAGCAGGTCACTGTCCTGCTCGAAGCGCAGCGGTAGGTCCGGACCGGTAACGGCCGCCAGTGCCTGCTCGAGCCGCTGGCGTTGCCCGTCTGCCAGTGTGAAGGCGCTTGCGACCACCACCTCCGGCACTTCCCCATAGTTGTTGCGCAAGGCGGTGATGCGTTCGGCCGGCATCCCGGCCAGCCCGGCAATCAGCAGCTCGACAAGGCGTGACTCGGTGTCAGGTCCGGCCGCCTGTTCAAGCAGTCGTGTTGCGAAGCCCGCGCCCTGCAGCAGCGCCGTTTCTTCGATATTGCGCGTGGCGTCGGCCTGGCGGCGGGCCTCGGCTACCTGCGCCTTCTGTGCTTCCTGTTCCAGGTGGGTCTGCAACTCCGCCAGCTTGCCCGCGCGTTCGGCGTCGAGCTCACTGTCCAGTGTTTCACGCAGTTGCCGGCGCTCCCGTTCCCAGTCGGCAAGCCGGCCTTCGTATTGTTGTTTCAATCCTTCAGCATCTTTGTGCAGGGCCTCGGCATTGGCGTGGACCTTTTCGATCCCGGCCCGCCGGCGGGCGATCACGTCCAGTACCGGTTTGTACAAAAAATGCTTGAGGATCCACACCAGCACCAGGAAGTTGAGGATCTCGAGCACAAAGGTGGACCAGTTCAGTTCCACGCCGGGGTGCCCCCTGTTATTGTCTGCATGAATGTCATCGTTGCCCCGCGCCTGTTAAAGCAGGTATTCGAGCAGCGGGTTTCTGAACAACACGATAAGCACGATGACCAGCACGTAAATGGCCAGCGACTCGATCATGGCCAGGCCGATGAACAGTGTGCGCATGATGGAACGCTCGGCTTCCGGCTGTCGCGCCAGGGCGTTCATGGCGCTGCTGATGGCCCAGCCCATGGCGATGGCTGGCAGCATCACGCCGAGTGCGACACCGAGAACCGCGGCGAGCGTCGAGGCCAGTGTGAAGGTAGATAGATCAGGCATGGGCTACTCCTTGTTTGCTTGCTTTAGTTGATGGGACTGGATGCCGCCGGCAACATAGATGAGTGCCAGCATGCCGAAGATGTAGGCCTGCACCAGGGCCTCCACGATATGCAGCATCAGGATCGGTACGGGGGCCAGGAAGCCGGCAACCAGCAGGATCAACAGGGCCGCCATCTCCAGGCTCATCATATTGCCAAACAATCGTACTGCCAGTGCAATGGTGCGCGTAATCTCGCTGACGAAATGAAACGGTAACATGATCGGGCTGGGTGCAAGGTAATGATGCAGGTAATTCCTGAGACCCTGGATACGAATCCCGAACCAGTGTGCCGACAGGAACACCAGGATGGCGAGTGCAGCCGTCGCGGACAGGTCGCGTGTCGGGGAGTGCATCCCCGGGATCAGGCCACAGAGATTGGCGACCACCAGGAAGATCCAGAGGCTGGCAATAAAAGGCATAATTTGCCGGCTGTGTTCGGGCGCGACCTCGGCGACGGCATCCTCGATGATGGATATGATGCCTTCGACCGCCGTCTGCAGCGGTCCGGGTTCAATGCTCAGGCGGCGTGAGACCAGCCAGGCAAGCAGCCACAGCACACCCATGATTACCCAGCTGGTCAGCACCGTACTGGTGATCACGACGGGTCCCATTGAGATGACGGCATCGATGCCCAGGTTTTGATCTGCCACTGCGTTATTCCCGGATAAACAGGTACACGTTCAGCCCGCCCACGATCAAACCCAGCAGGATCATGCACATCGTCCAGCGAATGGAATATCCCGCAGCCAGGTTGTCCAGCCAGTAACCGAGATAGGCACCGCCAATGACAGGCAGCACGAATAACAGGCCGAGGGTACCGATGTAGACCGTCTGGCCAATCAGGGTCGGTCGTTCTCGTTCGGCCTTTTTCATACGCCGCGCCTGGCGTTCCACCTGCCTGCTCAGATCATTCTGTTGCTGCATGGCTGTTAGATGTCCTTACGGCCCATTTCCCACAGGCGTTTGAGGACATCCACTTCCATGTGGTGCAGGCTTTCTTTCATGAGGTGCAGTGTTTCCTCCTCGACGAGCAATTGTTGCTGCAGGGCCTGGCTGATGCGCATGTAGTCATCGTCGAGCAGATAACGGCGCGTGTTCAGTGTCAGCACGTTGTCCCTGAAGTACAGTATTGCCCCTGGCAAGGCCAGGTATTTCCAGGCAGCCTCGCCGATACGAAACCGCGCCAGGCCGATGACCAGTGACGTCATCATGCGTGCGTGTCCGGCGAGAATACCGAAGCTGCCGGAGACGTCTTCTCCGACAAAGGCCGTCACAGCCTGAATATCCTCTGAGCGGGTCGCGTCTTGCAGCCGCAGGGTAAAGGTCTTCACTCTGAGGCCTCAGCCATGCTACCGCGCATGTAACAGCGGTCTTCCGTAACTTCGTCATGGCGTCCCGTCAAAAATGCCTCGCAATCGGCAAGCGTATTCTCCAGCGGCACCGAAACCCCGTCAATGCCGGTATGCGCGGCCGTCGTCCAGAAAGGCTGGGTCAGATAACGCTGCAGCTTGCGGGCGCGCATGACAATCTTGCGGTCGCTGGCGGATAATTCCTCCACGCCGAGCATGGTGATAATGTCCTCCAGTTCCTGGTAGCGTGACAGGTGTTCACGTACCCCTTCAGCGATGCTGTAGTGGCGGGCTCCCAGGGTATGGCGGTTCATCAGCCTGCTGCCCGACTGCAACGGATCGACCGCCGGATATATACCCCTGGCCGCCTGGTTTCGGGAAAGAATCATGGTGGTGTCGAGATGGCTGAGGATGGCACTGACAGCGGGGTCAGTCATATCGTCCGCCGGTACATAGACCGCCTGCACGGAGGTAATGGCACCTTGCCGGGTGGAAAAAATCCGGTCCTGCATTTCCGCTATCTCGGTGGTGAGTGTTGGCTGATAACCCATGGTGGCCGGCATGCGCCCGAGCAAACTGGACACCTCGCTGCCCGCCTGCACGAAACGGAAGATATTGTCCATGACGAACAACACCTCCTTGTGCAGGCTGTCACGCAAATACTCGGCATAGGCAAGCGCCGAAAGCCCTACCCTGAAGCGCACCCCCGGCGATTCATCCATCTGGCCGAACACCATGAGTGTCTGCGGGAGCACGCCGGCGTTGCGGATCTCGTGCCAGAGCTCGTGGCCTTCACGGGTACGTTCACCCACCCCGGCGAATACCGATACGCCCTTGTGCAGGGTGGCCACCGCGTGCATGAACTCCATGATCAGTACGGTCTTGCCGACGCCGGCGCCGCCGAACAACCCGGTTTTGCCCCCCTTGACGAAGGGGCAGAGCAGATCGATGACCTTGATACCGGTCTGTAACACCTCGCCAACACCCACCGCCTCGTGAAGCGGTGCCGGTCTGCTATGGACATCGCGGAATTCCACGGCTGACAGCGCCTCGCCGTCATCCAGCGGCTCGCCGAAGATATTCAGCAGGCGTCCCAGGCAGTCGGGCGTCACCGGGATATGCAGGGGTGCCCCGGTGTCATAAACAGCCATCCCCCGGTGCAGGCCGGTGCTGCGGTGCAGGGCGATGGCGCGCAGGTGGTGCTCATCGAGATGCTGGTGTACCTCGAACAGGCAATCCTCATGACCGAGGCGGGTGCGCAAGGCCTGCCGCAACGGCGGCAGCGTGTCGCATGCAATGACGGCTACGGGACCATGAACCTCGGTGATGACGCCGACAGGCACTTGCTGTCTTTCCATATCAACGCTGGACATGGCAGCCATGTTACCAGAGTATGGCCTGTATGCCGTGGGCGTGCCAGCAGCTTTTAAAGCCCGGGATCACGACCTGTAGAGGGGCATTCATTTACCTTGCCGGTTTCACCAACGGGCCTCCATGTAGCCGATTACGAGGCTTTCATTTATTATGCTGACTCAGCACTTTTCCAGCGCAACCCCTGTCAGGAGCAAACAGCCATGCATCCGATCCTCTCTGTTGAATTCACGGTAAAGGCCGCAGACGGCGAGTTCAAGGAAGAGAGTCTCGCCATCCACAGTCCCGAGGAGCTGTTTGAGTTCGTTGCCCCCGGAGGAGGCTGCGAGGCAATCCCTTCTGAAGTCGGCGAAATCAACATGGTCTTTCTGAAACCGTCGCACAGAAACGTGCACAACCCGATTGCCGATTGCAGCGCGACCCTGCAGCTGGGCATGGTTTTTTTCACCGGGCCGCTGGCGGAAATCGTTGAGACTGCACAGGGAATCCTGGACAAGTCAGGTCGCGGTGAACTCTCCGCCTCATTTCTCACGGTGATCGGCGCCGGCAGCTGAGTATTCAAACCCGGGCGTCGCAGGGCCGGGTAATTCAGTGTTCCCTGGTGTCCCGTCCCTGTATTCGGGGTTGCCTGCTACAGCCAGATCATGCGGCCACATTCCAGCGGGTGATTGAGCAGGGGGTGGCACGGGTACAGGCGGATCCTGAACGCCTGCTGCCCGCCCATCTGGCAGGATTCATTCGTATCGAACAGGTCACAGCGGTATCTGGCAGGCTTGCCGGCGGTGCTTTCGACCAGCTGAAATAGCAGCGGGCAGTCAACTCTAAACTGCCCCGTATCGTTCTCCCGGCCGAGTATGCACTCGACGACGATGTCGTCGGCATCCAGGCCATTGAGTTCGACTTCGACTTCAACGGGCAGATTATCCCGGGTAGTTATCGAAGCCGGTACCGGGCTGGTCAGGCGGCCGTGAATCCCGCTCCAGTTTTTTGCAATCTTCTGCTTCCATTCTGCCAGTTCCTGAGCCCCCCGGGCGTTGTCCCGTGACAGCAGTCGGCTCAAGCGTGCAGCGGGTGCATAGGATATGCGAAGATAATCCATCGCCATGCGAGTGGAATTAAAGCGTGGCAATATGGTTTGCATGGATGCCTTCGCCATGCGGATCCACGTCTGCTGCTGGCCTTCCGGGTTGCGGTCGTAATAGGCCGGAATGACATGGTGTTCGAGTATGTTCATCAGTTCTTCCGCCTCGAGTTTCTCGCGGGTATCGTCGTCGAGCTCCGGGTGTGGCGTGATTCCCCAGCCGTTTTCGCCGTCACAGGCCTCGGCCCACCAGCCATCGAGCACGCTCAGGTTGACGACACCATTGATGCCGGCCTTCATGCCCGACGTGCCGCAGGCTTCCATCGGGAATTTCGGTGTATTCAGCCAGACATCGACTCCCGTGAGCAGTTCACGGGCCATGGACAGGTTGTAGTCTTCCAGCAGGATAACCCTGCCCTGGAATTCCGGCATCAGGCTGATGTCATAGACTCTCTTCAGCAGCGCCTGTCCCGGCTGGTCATTCGGGTGTGCCTTGCCGGCAAACACCAGCGTGATCGGCTGCTCCGGGTTGTTCACCAGCCGCGCCAGCCGTTCGAGGTCGCGGAACAGCAGTGTCGCCTGCTTATAGACGGCAAAGCGTCGCGCAAAGCCGATCAGCAATGTGTCAAGGCTGGCTGTCGTCAGGTTGCGCGTCAGGTGCTTAAGCAACGACTTGGTTTGTGCGCAGCGTTCATACTGGATGGTGGCGCGACGCCTGATTTCCTCCAGGGCCGCTGCCTTGAGCAGCTGGCGTACGCTGAGAAATACATGATCCGGAATGTCGTCAATGAATGATTTCCAGAAGTCGACCTTTGTCAGTTGTGCGCGCCAGCCACCGCCCATGTACATTTCGAACAGGGCAACCCAGGATCGCGCGAGGAAGGTGTCGACGTCGGCGCCATTGGTGATTCCGGTCATCGGGTTTTCGCAGGCCCGGATATCGGGCCACAGGCGTGATTCCATTACCGCGGCAAGCTCGCCGTGGATGCGGCTGACACCGTTGCGAAAGCGTGAGCCGTATATGGCAAGCGTGGTGGTGGAAAAACCGCCACTGCCGTCCGGATCCGTACCCAGTTGCAGAAACTGCTTCTCCGTAATACCCAGTTCCTGCACCAGGCCGCTGAAATAGTGGCGCATGACATCATGGGAGAAAATGTCATGCCCGGCGGGTACCGGAGTGTGCGTTGTGAAGGCGGTGGCGGCGGCGACCAGTTCGATCGCGCTGTCGAACGTCATCCCCGCCTTGATGTGTTCCCGGCTGCGTTCCAGTATCTGGAAGGCGGCATGGCCCTCGTTGATATGCCACACCGTTGGTTTCAGTTGCAGCGCACGCAGCGCACGCACTCCGCCGATGCCGAGGATGATTTCCTGCTGAATGCGTATGTCACTGTCACCTCCATAAAGTTGCGCAGTCAGCTGGCGGTCCATGGAATTATTGGTTTCGACATCACTATCCAGCAGGTAGAGTCGGATATGGCCGACATTGACCTGCCAGAGCTTGAGGTCAATCCGCCGCCCCGGCAGGTCGACCTGTACATTGATCAAATTGCCGTCTGCATCGAGTGCCGGCGTCACCGGCAAGTCGGATGAGTCGCTGCGCAGACGCTCGGCAATCTGTACACCGTGACAATCGATGCGCTGTCTGAAGTAACCCTCATGGTAGAGAATTCCAATCCCTACAAACGGGACCCAGAGATTGCTCATTGCCTTGCAGTAATCGCCCGCCAGTATGCCGAGACCGCCGGCATAAATCGGCATGCTTTCGTGGAAGCCATACTCGGCCGAAAAATAGGCGACCAGGTCCGTGTCACGGTCGAGGTATTTATCGATATGTGTTATCGGTTTCTGTTCGAGGTAGGTGTCGTAGTTCGACAGCACTGTGCGGTACTCGGCCAGCAGAATCGGATCACTGGCGGCTGCGTCGATCTTGTCCTGCCGCAGCCGCCGCAGGAATACACTCGGATTGTGAGAGCAGTCATTCCAGCATTCTTCATCCAGGTGCCGGAACAGCCCCCTGACCGTGTGGTTCCAGCTGTAGTAAAGGTCATTCGCCAGTTCCGGGAGTCGGGTGAACTGTGCGGGCAGGATCGGCTGGATCTCGATGCTGAAATGTGTCCCGACGTCCTGTTGCCCGGTTGGGGGGGTGTCATTCATTGGTTAACTCCGCTGAATTTGTGCGTGTCACTGATTATTGTAACGCTGCCGTGCAGCCCGGCTGCCCTGACCGGGCTGGCAGTCAGCCCCGCTTTTTTGGCCGCAAATACACGGCAATTCGGTAAAATATTTTCCCAGTCTAAAACAAGATATGCTATATATAGTGCATAGATTAAATTCATCTCTGTTCGTGGGGGGCGCAGATCATGAAGAAGCAGCAAGCTGAACAATCATCCGCGCGCAATTCCAGGCGCTTACCGGAAGATGTCGGGGGTTGCCTGCAATGCCTGATCATCCTCTACGGTGAAACGCACATCGACACCCTCGCCAAGTTGCTAAACCTGACTGACTACGCCGCAGCCGAGTACGCCCATCTCTGTGTGAAGCGCCTGCGCTGAGCATCACTTGCGATTGCACCATCACCGCCATGCCGGCCAGTTGCCCGGCTTGATACAATCCTGACCCTGCCGGGTTTATCACCCGGTGATGTGTCCGGCGCCAACCATTCACTGGCCGGCTACCTGTCTCTGTTTGATTTCACGTTCAATGTCGAGCACCACCCCGGTCATCTTCAGGATGCTGTCCGGATTGAGTGAAATCGATTCGATCCCCTGTTCGACCAGCCAGCGGGTGATCTCCGGAAAATCGGAGGGTGCCTGGCCGCAGATGCCGACGTACTTGCCGGCGGCCTGGCAGGCCTTGATGGCCATACCCATCAGCACGGTGACGGCCTCGTTGCGTTCGTCATAACCGCTCAGCAGTCCGGAGTCGCGGTCCACGCCCAGGGTCAGTTGGGTCAGGTCGTTGGAGCCGATCGAGAAACCGTCACAGTGCTCGAGAAACCTGTCGGCGAGCAGCGCGTTGGCAGGGATCTCACACATCAGTTTGATCTTCAGCCCGTTTTCGCCACGTTTCAGGCCCTGCTGTGCCATCACCTCCAGCACCTGCTGTACTTCCTCGACCGTGCGGGCAAAGGGAATCATCAACTCCAGGTTATCGAGCCCCATTTCCTCGCGCACTTTCTTCATGGCGGCGCATTCCAGTGCGAAACATTCCGCAAAGGCTTCCGACTGATAGCGGAATGCGCCGCGAAAGCCGATCATCGGGTTTTCCTCCTCCGGTTCAAACCCTTCACCACCGAGCAAGGCGGCGTATTCATTCGACTTGAAATCGCTCATGCGCACGATCACCGGTTTCGGATAGAACGCCGCTGTAATGGTACCGACGCCCTCGGCCAGCCGGTTGATGTAGAAATCCCGCGGGCTGGCATAGCCGGCTGTGCGGCTGGCGATCTGCTGCTGGATATCCTCGGGCAGGCTGGCGTGTTCCAGCACTGCACGCGGGTGCATGCCGATCGTGTTGTTGATAATGAATTCGAGCCGTGCAAGGCCGACGCCGTCGTTTGGAAAAGCCGAAAATTCAAGCGCCTGCACCGGATTTCCTACAATCAGCATGATGTTTGTTTGCGGTCGCTGCAGGCCGGACAAGTCAACTCTTTCACTGGAGTAGGGCAGCAAGCCCTCGTAGACAAAACCGGTATCACCCTCGACACAGGAGACGGTGACTTCCTCGCCTTCGCGGATGTCGCTGGTGGCGTTACCGGTGCCGACCACGGCCGGTATGCCCAGCTCGCGCGCCACGATAGCCGCGTGGCAGACACGGCCACCGCGGTTGGTAACGATAGCGCTGGCGATCTTCATCACCGGTTCCCAGTCGGGATCGGTGATATCCGTCACCAGTACCTCGCCAGGCAGCAGGTCGTGCATGTGTGCCGCTTCGAGGATAATGCGCGCCCGCCCGGCACCGACTTTTGCCCCGACGCTCTTGCCTGTTGACAGCACTTTGCCGCGTTGTTTCAGGGTGTAGATTTCCTGGAAGGCATCGGTGTGCATCGAGTGCACGGTCTCCGGGCGCGCCTGCACGATGAACAGTTCCCCGGTAATGCCGTCCTTGGCCCACTCGATATCCATGGGACGCGGTTTGCCGGCATGGGCCGAATAATGCCGCTCGACGACGATGGCATAGCGCGCCAGCTGCAGCACCTCGTCATCGCTGATCGAGAAACGCTGCCGTTCTGATTTTTTCACCGGGACGTTGCGGGTGGCCTCGGCCGTGACCGGGTCCCTGGTGTAGATCATCTTGATGGCCTTTTCACCGAGGTGGCGGCGGATGATTGGCCGGTGGTCCTGTTCCAGTGTCGGCTTGAACACCAGGAACTCGTCCGGGTTGACCGCGCCCTGGACGACATTCTCGCC